>JAFSPK010000020.1:0-39642 GCA_017443005.1 Acidaminococcaceae bacterium | reverse complement strand
ACTGTCAATGAAGTCGTGATTTTCCCGCCTTTTACGGCGTTGGAAAGTGTAGCGGAAGCCATTGACGGTAAATCGGTGGGCTATGGCGCGCAGGATTTGTGCTGGGAAGACGAAGGAGCCTTTACCGGCGCTGTGTCAGGCGCCCAAATCGCGGATATTGGCTGTGAATACGTGTTGGTAGGGCACAGCGAACGACGCGAAATTTTCAAAGAGGACAACGAAATCATTGCAAAGAAGATGAAAGCTGCGTACCGTAACCTGCTGAAACCGGTGCTGTGTGTCGGTGAAACGGAAGCGGAAAGGAAACAGGGCGCCACTAACGCCAAAATTGAAGGACAGCTGAAGAGCGCGCTGGCAGGGATTTCGGCAGAACAGGCGAAACTGCTGACCGTTGCCTACGAACCAATCTGGGCTATCGGTACCGGCAATACCGCAACGGCGCAGGATGCGCAGGAAGTTTGCCTGTTTATCCGCAAACAGCTGAACGAAATCGTTGGCGAAGACGTTGCAAGGCATATCCGTATCCTGTACGGCGGCAGCGTAAAAGATACCAATGCGGCTCAGTTCTGCATCAACGGTATTGACGGCGTACTGGTGGGCGGCGCCAGCCTGAAGGTAGAAAGCTTTGCGAAGATTGTCCGCAGTTTTTAATTGAGAAACTATGAAGGAGAACAAATGGCAAAGAAGCCGGTAATGTTAATGATTCTGGACGGCTGGGGCATTGCCCCGGCCGGGCCGTACAACGCTGCGACGACAGCCCGTACCCCGCACCTGGACAGCTACTTTGCGGATTATCCCAACACGAAGCTGGAGGCCAGCGGGGAAGATGTGGGGCTGCCGGCTGGTCAGATCGGGAATTCGGAAGTAGGGCATCTGAACATCGGGGCGGGCCGGATTATTTATCAGGACCTGTCCCTGATTTCCCATGCCATTAAAGAAGGCAGTTTCTTTAAAAACCAGGTGTTGCTGGATGCGCTGCGTCATGCAAAAGAAAAGGACAGTTCCCTGCACCTGATGGGCCTGTTCAGTGACGGTGGCGTTCACAGCCACATCGATCATCTGAAAGCGTTGCTGGAGATGGCGAAGACGGCAGGACTGGAAAAAGTCTATGTACATGCTTTTCTGGACGGACGTGACGTGCCTCCCCAGAGCGCCATTCCCTATGTACTGGACATGGAAGAGTTCATGAAGGAAAAAGGTATCGGCTGTTTTGCAACGGTCAGCGGCCGCTATTATGCCATGGACCGGGACAAACGCTGGGAACGTCTGGAAAAAGCCTACCGTAATATGGTGTTGCGGAATGGCGCAGTTTTTGCTTCTGCTGCAGAAGGCATTCAGGCTTCCTATGAAGCGGGTGTGAACGATGAGTTCGTAGTGCCGTTCTGTGTAGCGCAGAAAAATGAAGCGGCTGATGCGGGAGAAAAATCTGCTGCCTGCATCCGTAAGGATGACAGCGTGGTCTTTTACAATTTCCGCCCGGACCGGGCCCGGGAAATTACCCGTGCGCTGCATGATGAAGAGTTCCCGTATTTTGAACGGTCTGCAGAAGCCAGGCCGGTGCATATGGTCGGCATGACCCAGTACGATGCGACCATCGATATTCCTACCGCGTATCCGCCGGAACATTATGAAGATACATTGGGCGAAGTGCTGGCCAAGAACGGATTGCAGCAACTGCGTATTGCGGAAACGGAAAAATACGCTCATGTAACCTTCTTCTTTAACGGCGGCGTGGAAGAACCCAATGCCGGGGAAGACCGTATCCTGATACCGTCGCCGAAAGTTGCGACCTACGACCTGCAGCCGGAAATGAGTGCGCCCCTGGTGACGGAAGCGTTGCTTAAAGCACTGGACGAAGATAAATACGATGTAGTGATCCTGAACTTTGCCAATCCGGATATGGTAGGGCATACCGGTATCATGGAAGCCGCGGTAAAGGCCATGGAAACCGTGGATGCCTGCGCCGGAAGAATTGTTGAAAAGATTCAGGCGCTGGATGGTGTGATTTGCATTACAGCAGATCACGGAAACCTGGAAAAGATGCAGAACGAAGACGGAACACCCTGTACGGCTCACACTACAAACAAAGTTCCGTTTATTGTGATCAGCAAAGAGAAAGTTAAACTGCATGAAGGACGGCTGGCTGACATTGCTCCTACGCTGCTTCAGTTTTTGAAGATTCAGAAGCCGAAGGCCATGACAGGGAAGAGCCTTTTGGAGTAGTTTGTATTTGAACACGGATTTCGCAAAACCGTGCGTGTTTTGTTCGAGCACTATGTGTTTTATAATTGCAAAAGTTTAAAAGAATTATTTTATAAAATCAAAACAGGTAAAGAGAAAGGATAAGGTGATAATCATGTCTATTATTACGCAAGTCTATGCACGCGAAATTCTGGATTCCCGCGGCAATCCCACTGTTGAAGTTGAAGTAATCCTGGAAGACGGTACTATGGGCCGCGCCGCGGTTCCCTCCGGTGCGTCTACCGGTGTGCATGAAGCGGTAGAATTACGGGACGGCGACAAGAAGCGCTATGTTGGCAAAGGCGTTATGAAAGCGGTGGAAAATGTAAATGATATTATTGCCGAAGCGCTGATCGGTCTGGACGCTACCCGCCAAATTGAAATCGACGAGTTGCTGATTCGTTTAGATGAAACTCCCAACAAAGCAAAGTTAGGCGCCAATGCAATTCTAGGCGTATCCATGGCTGTTGCCAAAGCCGCTGCCAACTATGTAGGCCTGCCTCTGTATCAATATCTGGGCGGCACCAATGCTCATGAACTGCCGGTTCCCATGATGAACATCCTCAACGGCGGTCAGCATGCGGACAATAATGTTGACATTCAGGAATTTATGATCATGCCGGTAGGCGCGAAGAGTTTTACCGAATGCCTGCGCATGAATGTGGAAATTTACCATGCCCTGAAAGGAATTCTTAAAGGTAAAGGCCTGAGCACCGGTCTGGGCGACGAAGGCGGCTTTGCCCCGAATCTGGAATCCAATGCGGAAGCACTGGATGTTATCATGGAAGCCATTGAAAAAGCCGGCTACAAAGCGGGTAAAGATATTATGCTGGCCATGGACGTGGCTGCCAGCGAATTCTATAAAGACGGAAAATACCATATGCTGGCGGAAGGCGCACCTAAGACCAGCACTCAGATGGTCAACTATCTGGCAGATCTGGTTGCGAAATATCCGATCATCTCTATTGAAGACGGTCTGGCAGAAGATGACTGGAAGGGCTGGGCGGCTCTTACCAAGAAGCTGGGCGGCAAAGTGCAGCTGGTAGGCGACGACCTGTTCGTTACCAATGCGGCACGCCTGCAGATGGGTATTGACAAAGGTGTTGGTAACGCTATCCTGATCAAAGTAAACCAGATCGGTACCCTGACAGAAACCTTCCGGGCTGTGGAACTGGCAAAACGTCATGGCTACACTGCCATCGTTTCCCACCGCAGCGGCGAGACAGAAGATACCACCATGGCCGATATCGCGGTTGCATTGAATGCAGGCCAGATTAAATCCGGCGCACCGGCACGTACCGACCGCGTGGCAAAATACAACCAGCTGCTGCGCATCGAGGAAGACCTTGGCCCGGCAGCAACCTACGGCGGCATGGAAGTGTTCTATAACCTGAAAAAATGATCAGCCTGCAAATCAGGGAATTTGCAAATCAAAATGTAAATTGAAACATTAAATTCAGTTTGCTGATAATAACAACGGGGGAACTGTGTGAAAGCAGTTCCCTTTTTGTTTTAATAGAATTTTACGGGACGTTTATCAATGCGGCCTTACCGGTTGTACAATTACAGTGGTTACCCCGAACCTTTTGTGAATTCTTGGGAATATCCTTGCTTCCACTGCAAAACAGCAGTAAAATATAACTGTGGAAAGGATCGTGCCAGTCGGAAAGCAAGGTGAAAATTTGTATAAAGAAATTGACTGGGACGCGATGACCATCACCAACAATTTCCTGTTTCAGGAAGTGTTGCGGAACAAGGACCTCTGCAGGCAATTATTGGAAAACATCCTGCACATACAGATCAAGGATATACGTTATCCCCAGACTGAAAAAAGCATGACTGCGCAGTTGCGCAGCAAAAGCATCCGCCTTGATGTGTATGTGACGGATAAAGAGAATAACGTTTATGATGTGGAAATGCAGAGCGCGGGCAACCGGAGCGTGCTGTACCGGGACATGGATGAAGAAACGGTGATCAAGGAACTGCCGTTGCGCGTGCGGTATTACCAGAGCATCATCAGCACGAACATGCTTCGCAAAGGAAAACTCTATGGCGAACTGCGCAAGTCGTATGTGATTTTTGTCTGTGCCTTTGACCCGTTTAAAAAAGGCCTGCCGGTTTATCATTTTACTTACCGTTGCAGCGAGGACTATGCGTTGCAGATGAACGATAAGACAGAGTGCATTTTCCTTAATGCAAAGGCAGCGAAGAAGGCAGAGGACAAAGAACTGGCCGCGTTTTTGGCATACATTAACGGAAACGAGGCGGCGACGGCTTTTACGCAGAGCCTGGACAAAGAGGTGGAACGCATTAAAAACAGGGAAGACTGGAGGTTTAAAATCATGACACTGGATATGGAAATTGAAATGATGAAACGGCGTGTAAGTGAAGCCAGCGCAAAAAAAGCAAGGCAGAAGACGGAAAAAGAAATCAATGAACGAGTAGCAACAGACATGATAAAAGATGGAAAGCCGCTTTCGGAGATTATAAGATACAGCAAACTTACAGAAGCAGCAATCCGCAAGCTTGCCAAATCCATGGGCGCGGCGGTTTTATAATATTGCCGATACTCCGACAGATAACAGAAGTAAGTTAAAAAATCATAAAGACTGGACGGTTCTTTCTACAATAGTAAGCTTTTGTCAAAAACCAACTGCAAAATTAAAAAACCGGTATAGGAATTTTCACAATCCTATTCCGGTTAATTTTTACGAAATATTCCTCCTTCCAAATTCGCCTATAAGGCTCCTGAAATCAAAAACAGGTATCAACTTATGCAAAAACGCAGCCCTGCGTCAGAAACAATTTTTATGGAATAGTTTGCTTTTGAAGTATATATTTTCGTGTAATTAGCGAATCGCCTCGAATTGTGCGACAATTTTGCATACTGAAGCAAGTCAGGCGCGCTATATGTAGTGGTTGATACCAAAACAAATACAATATATAGAAATCAAGACTGTTTAGTGGCTATAGTTTCTGCCGCTAACACTCATCTGCCTAACTGTTGATTCTATAATAAAAAACCGGTATAGGAATTTTGAACCGCTCCCCGTCAAGAGGACAATGAAATAAAATAAAGTTTTGAGACGCTGACGACCTCGTGTTGTCAGCGTTTTGCTTATGCAGCAAGATATAATTCATGTTTCTCCATCGGTGTTAAGACTCCCAAATTTCGTTGGAGACGTTTGTGGTTGTAGTAATCAATATAATCCGTAATCATCTGAATCAACTCATCTCTGCTGGTAAAGCGTTTCCCATAATATCGTTCCCGCTTAAGAATTCCCCAAAAGCCTTCCATCGGACCGTTATCAATGCATTTGGCAACACGGGACATGCTTTGTATCATGCCTGCTTTTACTATCTTTTGGTGAAAATCCCTGCTGGTGTACTGGAACCCTCTGTCACTGTGAAAAATCGGATGGGCTTCCGGGTTTGCCTGGACGGCTTTGTCAAATGTATCGTATACCAGCTTAGTGTCATTGCTATCCCGAATCGCAAACGCAGTAATCCTGCGGTCATATAAATCCAGAATGGCGCTCAGATAAATTTTGTGTTTATCAAATCCTTCATACCATTTGAACTCTGTCACATCAGTCAGCCATTTCTCGTTTGGCTTTTCTGCCTTAAAGTTCCGGTCAAGGATATTTTCTGCAATATACTGTGGATTTAGGGCTTGCCTTGTACAGCCATGGTTCGCATACTTAATCGTGGATTTTATCTTCAGTATCCTGCAGATACGCAGAACCCGCTTATCGTTGACGGCTACACCATAATACCGGTCCAGATCGTCCCTGATTCTTCTGTATCCTTTATCCGGATGGTCTTTATGGATGGTTTCAATCCATTCAGCAATCTGCTTATTTGCACGGGTTCGTTCCCCGTAGTCTTCTCCTAACCATTTATAATATGCCGTTCTGGAAATATGGAGTAACATGCAAATCGCCTCTACCGGATATCCGAATTCTTCCTGGCTGTGTCGGACGGCCTCATACAGATGCTCCTGCCTTATTTGCGAAAGGCATCCCTCCTTTCGATTTCGTCCAATTTTTTTAATACATCCCGCTCCATCTGCAGCATGTACTTTTCATGTTCCAGTTGCGCTATCTTAATACGGAGTTCTTCTAACTCCGTCCGGGGCGTCTGGGCAGCGGTGCGTTTCCCGCGGCGGTCTTCCAGCCCGGCTTCTCCCAGTTCCTTATATTTTTGTACCCAGGTATAGACCTGCTGGTAGCTGACCTTGTATTCCAAGGCAGTAGCTCCATAGTCGAACCCTCGTTCCATACATGCTTTCACAATCTGTATCCGTTCTTCCTGGCTGGTCTTACGCGTCTTTTTCATGCGGCTCCCTCCTGACATCTTTCGACCGAAGTCCTTACCGCTATTATACCGCTTTATCCAAATTCGGAGTTGGGAATCACTACGGATGTTATATTTTTTACAAAGTTCCGCTAAAGAAGTATTTCCTGCTAAATAGTCTTCTACTGCTGCTCGTTTTAGAAGCGCAGGGTAGCTTTGATTCTGCGATGGAGGCATTAAGCCTTGAAGTCCATCTGTTTCATATAATCGTTTCCAATCTGAAAGAGTCGAACGGCGTATCCCAGAAATTTTGGAAGCTTGAAACAAAGAAATCTCGTTGGACAATATACGCTTCAACCAAAATAACTTTTCCTCTGAAGAGTATCTTTTGTCTCTACCCATAAAAATAACTCCCTTCATAGAATTCAGTGATTATTTATTTCACTGTTTCCTATAAAGGGAGCATATCATTTTCACAATCCTATGCCGGTTATTTCTTTATGCCTAATAAGACTTCTATTGCAGACCGTATGTTGGGCTGCGCCGCGCGGAGTCTTTCAATGGTACATCGTTCCTTATCGGAGAACTCTGTTGCGGGGAACGAATCGTTGTTACTGATTTCCACAAAGTCATTGAGCGTCAGCCCGCACATTTCCGCAATATCGCACAGCGTAATTATATCAGGCAGGCTTTGGCCGTTTTCCCAACCTGAAATGGTTTGCTTGGCAGCCCCGATCCGATGGCCGAATTCATCCTGCGTCAGTCCCATATGTTCTCTTACGATACGAATTTTACTGCCGATTGTAGCTTTATCCATAGATTTTACCACCCACATTTAATTATAAGTGATAAAAAGGGAAATGTTTATCAAAGTACGAAAACTACGGATATTGCAAATCCTGAATTATCGTACTATAATAGTAATAATAAAAACTATACAGTAAGGAAAAACGGCAAAAATAAGTATGGCACAAGTGCCTCAATGATTAGAACCTTGCGTAAAGCTCTTACGAAAAAAGAGGAAAACAGCATGTATCCAAACACCATGGGACAACGCATTGAATTTTACAGAATGCGGTTAGGACTGAGCCAGAAGGAACTGGCGGCGCGACTGCGCATTGCCAAAAGCACCATGTCGCAGTACGAATCGGACAACCGCTCGCCCTCAGATGAAATCAAGCTGACCTTGTGCGAGCTGTTCGACATAAGACAAGTGGGCTTGCAGTAAAATTGTATCATTTTGTTTTCGGATAACCCGCTTGCCTGTCTGCCGCAATATTTTACAGAAGATGAAGTGAAATCGTTGCCGGTGCGGATCATTGGCAGAATGATGGAAGTAAGAAAGAGGTTGTGAAGAATGCCAAATTTTTGCAAGAAATGCATTGCATACAAGGGATTAATACGTTGCAGAGATAATCTATACAACCTAACTCATCTTATAACATTTTGAAATAAAGGAGTGATGCGTAAAAATGAAAAAAGTTTCTCTATTCCTGATAGGATTGTTTGTGCTTGCCGTGCACAGCATTTGCTTTGCCGGGCTGCGTGATTACCCGCGCATTGCCGTACTGGAATTCAGCAATGATTCCATGGTTGCAGATATGACGGTTAACGACACAAAGAGCGTAACTGACCGGATGGTGGAAGCATTGGTTGACTGCGACCGGTTCAATGTGATGGAGCGTCGCCAGTTGCAGGCACTTGCAAAAGAACATCATTTAAACATGACAGGGCTGGTTGATCCTTCAACTGCTGCCCAGGTTGGGAAAATGTTGGGCGTGCAGTATCTGGTCATTGGTAACATTGCGGCGGTCAGCAATAAGGAAAGTGAAGTAGGCTATTCGCATTCTACATACGGCAGTGCAGGCAACCAGCAGCATCAGGTCTTTGCCAGCGTGACGGCGCGTTTTGTCGAAATTGAAACCGGGCGGATTGTGCTGGCGGCTCATGGTTTTGGCCGTTCCACCAGCACTAAGACGGAAATTTCGTTTAATAAGCGGAAACATAACCGGTATCAGACCACAACATCTGACCCGGAAACAGGATTGGAAGATGTTAGGGAAGCGGATGATGTTTCGGTAACTAATCATACGATTCGGTTAGGTTCGGAAACGTTCAGTTCTGTGCAGGTACATAACGCATTGTTCAAAGCAATCGTTGATATGGTGGAAGGAAAGTCTGGATTTATTGCCAAGATGGATGGCAAGGCAAAGAAACGTAAAATATAAAATGCGGGAGGAAAATCTTATGCTTAAAAAACTGTTAGCAATTTCGCTGATAGCGGCGTGCAGTACCGCTTTTGCAGAAGGAACGATGACAGAACAGCTTAAGGCATCTATTGATCCGAGCAACGTGCGGATAGCGTATGATGTGTATCAGGGTGGATGGAATAACCGTTATACGTTTGCACAAAAAGATAAGGACTTTTACGTTCAGAAAGATTATCCGATTTTTCAACCGGTTCAATATAAAAGAATGGGTTTTATGGGATTTGGCGGTGTTGGCAGAGTTGGCGCCCCGCCAAAGAAGAAGCCTATTGAAAACAAAACTGGCAGAAAGCCCATAAAGCTCAATGATTATCGTGGCGAGCCTGTTGATTATGTAAATGAAAGAACGAAAAATTTATTCAACCTGTTTATGCATGGAAAAAGCAATGCTTTGGACGTGTTAGTAGGAGGCGCTGCCGGTCCGGCAATGAGCGCACTGGCAACGCTATCCAAGGAAGAACAGAAAAAATTAAATGACCTTTTTGATTTGTGTATAGGCTATCAGGATAAAATATATATGGTAGGTCGTGGCGCCGAGATAGCTGGCTGGATTAAGGCAGAGGATGCGGTGCCGGAACAGTTAAAGGATAAGCCTTTAGTGTTGCTTACGGAACATTTCCTGTTTCCGAATGCAATAAAAGATGTTCTATTGGCAACTCCCCAAAATCATGAGATTAAATTTGTTCAAAGCTATGAACAGATTATTGATAATGAATTATGCGTAGCGGAAGAGTTCACCTCACAGGAACTGACGGATCAGGGAGTGCCGCAAGGAAAAGAAATGCATTTCATTTTCTATTATAAAGATGGTAAGTTAGCGTATTTTGACAGGAACGAAGACAACATGAATTATGGAACATTTTTAGGTATGAAGGGAACAAGTAATTATTTGAACAAAGTCATTGCTCTGGATCAAAATGTAGATGATTATGTTTTTGAAAGCTTAAAGCATTATGACATGGGTGAATTGAAAAAGAGGGGTGAATGATAATAACCATGTTGAAAATGCTTATCCTATTAACATTCTTTCTATTTTCAACAATTCCCTGCATTTCAGAGGCAACCGAACAATCTGATGCGTATACGAATATGATTCGTAACGGAAAATATCATATTATATGCCGCATCAACTCAGACTTTAACAGGAATGATGGGTCTGATAAAGGGCATTATCAGGATGTTACCCTTTTTAAAGATGAAGAAAGAGGAATTGAATACTTTTCGTTATACGGACATGAAGATGGAAGCAAGTATTATTATTGGATAGAATTGCTGCAATATAAGAAGCAGTATTATGCGCAGTTTCACGGGGCTAAGAAAGAATTGGATATTGAGGGGGAAAAGCAAAAGAAGTTAAAAGAAATAGAGCAGACACATTTTACATATTGGCCGTATTATGGCACGCCTAAAGCAAAAGCTATCAGTAAACTGTTTTCCTGTCTGGGCGATATTACAGCAAAAAACAATATCTTAAAAAATTACAAAGCGGAATATAAAGACAGCGGCGAATTTGAGCAGGACGGGGAGAAGTATAAATACGATGAATATATTATTACAGACTCTGAACAGGCCAAACTGCAACTACAGTATCTGGACGGAAAACTGGCGTATAGCATAAAATTCACAGATGATAACATGGTAAGCCACCCGATGATTTTCGCAAGTACGTTAAAAGAAGATCGTATTGATGCAATCATGTTTGAAAAGTTTGATGACGATACAGATTCCTTTGTTAAAAGCCTGATTTCCAGAATAAGCAAAAAGGAGACTGAAAAATAAAAGCTCTTTTTTACGTGAATGGGGGAATATATCAAGTGCATAAACTGATAACAGTCTTTTGCCTGGCGCTTTCGCTGGTATATTTGCCGGTGGTCGTTGCCGCTGAAACAGGCGCAAGCGCAGTGGTCATTTCTTTCGCAGACCGTACTCCTTACAGTGAACTTCATGCGAACCAGATCATTGAGCAAAGCATGTTGGAAAACCTTATGTATTTGCCGCAGCTATCTTTAATGGAACACCATGCATTACAGGAAACGCTGTCAGTTGAACAGTCGTTGAACAAACCGCTGGGCAGTGTCAGCGAAACCGTTGGAACTGGCGATTTCCGGAAAGCGCTTGACGCGATCAAAAACGGTATTGGGCGCAAAGGCACAGGCGAAACGGTTTCACCTGCCAAAACCCGCATGCTTGGGAAAAAATATCATGCTGATTATCTGATTCACGGCACGATTGATTATTTAGGGAAGAACCGTCATGAAACAATCATTCCATTGCCGGGTTCTTTGTTCAGTATCAACAATCCGTTTATGGAAGCCTGGGTTACCGTCCGTATTATTCGCGCAGACACTGGTAAAATCGTTTGGTGCAGGCAGGAAAAGGGCGTATCAAAAGACTGCCTGTTACGTTATAAAGAAATGAAAAAAGAAAAAATCACTGATGTTACTATGGGAAGCAAGGATTTCAATAACAAAATGTTCCTGGATGCGATGGATAAAATCAGCGTAAAAATAGTAAAAGCTATGAAACAGGATATATTGGATAAAAAACTGGTTCTGTAAAGGGGGAATTATTGTGAAAAGCCTATTCAAAATTTTAATGATTGTATCACTTTTAATGATTGCCGGTATAGGGAATGCGCAGCCAACGGTTGGCGTTGTGTTTGACGGTCCGACGGTTTTTACGAATGATGAAACAAAAATGCAGGAACTGGACAAAAAACTGGCAGAACTTTTGCCCGCCGATAAATGTAAACTGCTTCCAGCAAAAGTGATGACGAATAAAGCCGTTGCATATCGTTCAGCGAATAACATGATGCTGGAAAATGAACCGGATGCGGATAAGCCGCTTACTAACAATATGTTAAGTGCGTTAGGAAAACAGGATGCTTGCGATTATGTTCTGCTTTTTGATATGAAACATCTTGGAAAAAGTGATCGGGCAACAGGTTCGTATACAGGATTTTCTGACAGCAAGGCAATAATCGTTTTGACTTTGACAGACATAAAGGTTGTCAATACCAATACGGGAAAATATGAATATAAAAAAGAGTACCTGAGCGCAGGGCGCGATGCTGTTACCAGAGTTATGGGCATCGGTGGAAAACCTAAAGAAGAAAAGGCTATGAATGATTTGTTTGAAACATTTCTTAAATATTTGAAAATTAAACCTACGGCGATACCGTGATAAAGTTGTGAGGGCTAAAGAACTGTGGCAGATAATTTTGCAGGAAGGTTCTAAAACTTTGAGTGGATATAGGTAAACTTTTATGCTTAAAAAAATATTGATAATTACTTTATTAGCAACATGTAGTACGTCATTTGCAGAAGGCACATTGACGGAGCAATTGAAAGCGTCCATTGATTCTAATAATATGAGGATTGTGTATGTAACATATGGCGGCAGCGTTGAATACGGATTGCATCCGAACAGAAAATTTACTTTTGCAAAAAGAGGAAATGATTTTTATGTTCAAAAAGACTTTCCGCTGGTTAGGCCGATAGATCCTAAAGAGATGTACAAAAAAATGAAGGAATCTGGGACAAAAATTGGTCATGGCGGTTTGTTTGGCTTTTCTTTACCTAAAAAGAACAAAAAGGAAATCATAGATTCTCAAAAAGATAATGAACAAACTGCATACACTCTTTCTGATGATGAAGTTATTGGATATGGCGGGCTTTTAATCAGAAATCAATATAACATTTGCTTACAGCCTCGTCAAGAATCTCTAAATATGCCTGTTAATTATGGGCATGGTATATCTGGCTTTATTGCAGGAGCGGGAATGCAAATGGCACAGCATAAAATTCAGCAGATGCAGAAAAAAGCGGCAGAAGCGCCAAACGTAGAATTGTATGATTTATGCGTCAGGAAAGATGACAAGATTTATATGTTGAACCGTGGCGTACAAAGGGGTTCTTGGTTAAGTATTGAAGATGCAACGCCGGATAAATTAAGTATTCCTACATTACAGATCCTGGGAGAATTTAAGTTTTCGTCCAATGCTCTTAACGTGTTACTTTCAAAGCCAGGTGAATACAATGTTAAGTATGTAAAAAGTTATGAACAAAATATTAATGGCGAAAACTACTTGGGCGAGGAATTTTCATCAGAGCAATTGAATGATGTCGGACTATCATATGCTCCGGCAACCAACTTTACACTGTTTTATAAAGATGGAAAGCTGGCCTTTATTGATGAGGGAAGCAATGGCGCAATTGCAATGGCAGATATGGCTGGCAACAATCCTTTAGGCGTTAAATTTACACATAAGTATTTGACAAAGATTATTGCTTTGGATGCCAATATTGATGATTATGTTTTCCGTAGCTTGAAACATTATGAGATTGGGAAACAGAAGTTGAGGGACGAATGAAGACTTATTACCGTTGTTTTACAACAATAATCTTTTGTGCTGCGTTTCTGTGGGCGGGAATTTCTGAAGCCGGCCATTCTGATTATTATGCAAATTTAATTCGAGATGGGAAGTATTGTATTGCTTATAAAATAGACTATGGCAGCAATTATAATGATGGAAATGACCAAAAAGGCCAACAATCTGTTGTTTTTTTGGAAGATAGAGAAAAAGGTGTCAAATATTTTTCGTTCTATCAGCGTTTTGAAAATCACCATATTCTGCAACAAATTTTGGAATATAACAAACAGACATATTCTGACTATCATACGAGTAAAAAAGAGATAAGTCCTGAAGAAGTACAGAAAAGGGTCTTAAAAACTTACGATGAATCCGCTCATACGAATTGGGGAAATTTTATGTTTTTTAAAACGCAGGCTATGCGTGATTTATTTACCTGTCTGGCAGATATAACGGAGAAAAACAATCTCTTAAAAAATTACAAGGCTGAGTATATAAGCAGCGGAACATATAAACATGATGGTGTGCAATATGACTATGATGAATATGCAATTAAATTGCCAAAAGAATATGGTTTGAAAATTTACTACCAGGATGGAAAAATTTACCGTTGTGTGAAACTGGGAAATGATCAGCTTTACGATCACCCGTTCCTGTTTTCAGAAAAAATCAAGTCTGACAGCGTAAATGTTATATCGTTTGCACAATTTAATGATGATACGGAAACTATGGTGAAAGATTTGCTTGGAAGGATTGGGCAGAACAATGGCAAGAGCAAAATGGTAAAAAACAATTAGTTTAACCATTGCTTTATGGAGGAATGCAATTTTGAAAAGAATAGTCTGGCTTGTTTGTTTTTGCTTATTTGTTGTATCTGCTTATGCTGCTGGTGTATATGCTAACGGGCGCAATACAGTCAATGCAGTCTTGCTTTCGTTTGCGGATTATACGCATTATGATAAAAAAATGATGAATAAAAAAATTATGGAAGACAAGTTATTGGAAGAGTTAATGTATATGCCGGAGTTTTCCATTATGGAACATTTTCCTGTTCAGGAAGCGTTGGACGCTGAAGAGAAATTTAATAATCCGTTAGGAGCTGTTAGTAAAATTGTTGATAAAACGGATTATGAAGCAGCCTTTGAAGTTCCCGATAACGATATAGACAGTAAGAAGGAAGGTGATGTTCTTTCACCAGCCAAGACTCGTATGATAGGAAACAAATATAATGCTGATTATCTTGTTCATGGCACAATAAATTATATGGAGAAAAATAGCAAAGAAACTTTTATACCGCTAAAGAATTCGTCCCTTACCATTACAAATCCATATCTGGAAACTTTGGTAACAGTAAGGATTATAAAGGCGGATACAGGGAAAATAGTATGGCGCAGGCAGGAAACAGCTATTTCCAAAGAAAACCTGTGGGAATATAAAGATGCAAAGAGAAACGGAAAAGTCGGTTCGGGAAAATTCAATGATACTATGTTTGATAAAGCATTGCAAAAAGCAAGTGTAAAAATAGCAAAGGCTTTACGTGAAGATATAGATGCAAAGAAGGTAATTCTGTAAAAGGGGGGAAAATATGCGTACCATTATAGGGATGTTTATCTTTATAGCAGTATTTTTATTTGGCAATGCTGTAAATGCGCAACCAATCGTAGGCGTTATTTTTGACGCTCCGTCTGTATTTACGAGTGATGAAAATAAAATGCAACAGTTAGACAATAAATTGATGGAAATATTTCCTGCTGAAAAATGTAATCTGTTGCCGTCCAAAATGCTCACGGATAAGGCGCAAGCCTATCGTAGCATGCATAATATGCTGGCTGACGGCGAGCCGGATGCTGATAAACCGCTGTCCAGCGCAATATTATGCGAGTTAGGAAAGCAGGAAGGATGCGCTTACATATTGCTGTTAGAAATGAAAAGACTTGGACAGAAAAACGAAATCCAGCCTGAATATCAGAAATTCAATGGAAGGATAACCACATTTGGTGAGAAAAAATCATTGGTTATTATGTCATTAACAGATATTCAGGTTTTGGATACCAACTCTGGGCAATATGAATATAAACATGAATTCCTGAGTGTTGGTCAAACGACCACTTCTAAAATTTTGGGAATAGGAAGCAATCCAAAAGAAAGTAAAACTATGAATGATTTGTTTGGGAATTTTATTGAAAAATTAGAAATCAAAGCTTCAGCAATTCCTTAACCACCATAAATTATGTAAAACTACGGGAGGAACCAATTCATGAATTCCAAAACATTGCGAAAAATTGTTTGTGCCAGCCTTTTGAGTGGTGCGTTGCTGTTCAGCAATGCTGTAAACGCAGCAGTTGTAACGAATCGTGTACCGTTGTTAGGGTATGCGAATAAAACAATTGCAGTCTATCGCGCCCCGGGGAATATGCAGGCAAGCATTGCGCTTTCAGCGGGAAAATCACTGATTCAACTTACACAAATCAGAAGTGACGGCTGGGCTTATGGTTCGTTTTCCATTGCAAACGGGCGACGGGCTAACGGCTGGTTCAAAATGAGCGATATTCAGCCGAATATTACTTACAGCAATTGGATCGGGAAACCTTTATATGACAATTACAAAGTGGAGCGCACGCCTGATTCGACAGCAATGACAGGAAACGGCGCAATTTCCAAAAATGACACGGTTCTTGTCGTCGGTGAGCAGGGAAACATGTTGCAGATCATTTATAAGCAGCATAACAGTGCGAACTGGCGAATTGGGTGGGTGGCATCCAACGTGATTCAAAAAGCGCAGGCTGCTACAAAGAATAATACTGCGCAAAATAATGCTGTGAACCGCGCCAAGGCTGTTGCGTCAACTGCGAAAACCACATCTGCGTCAGCGCAGACTGTTTCGTCAAATACAAAAACGACCGATGCAACTACGCAGCCTGCAACGACGGTCAAATCAACGACATCTACAACGCCAAGTACTACAATGGGGCAGAACAAACAAAATATAAGTACAGCAAAATCAAGTACAACTCAGCAGACCAATACGGCGGCAAAGAGCGGAACCGGGCAGTTGGTGCTTATTGATAATCCGGCGGCGAATCGGAGTTTAGGCGGAAAACCAATGAAGGGCGATGTTAATGGCGACGGACAGATTACCTTGATTGATGTTTCAAAAATAAACATGCATCGGTTAGGCAAAGAAAAAATAGATTTAGCTTACTTAAAAAATGCAGATATCAATGAAGATGCACTGATTGATGAAGATGACGCAGCCATTGTTCGGAATGTCTATATGGGTTTGGATGCAATGAGCAATTATCCTTCCAATTATTCACGGTGGTCTAAAATTGCAACAAAAACAGTTAATGCATATGATACGCCTGCGCTTAAAGAGCAGCGAAATGCAAACGAGCGGGTTGATAAAGGTGACCGCATTACTGTATATGCAGAAACAGGAAATGCATATTATGTATCATATCCGATTTCAAACGGCTTTAAGAAAAGATGGGTGAGTAAGGATGTGTTTGCTGAGGAGCAAAACGTCATCAAGATTGTTTACCCAGCTAACGGTTACTATTCCATCCAGCCAATGTGTGCGCCGGGGAAAGAACTGACTGTGCAGGGTGGAGGAACAGCACAGGGAACGAATGTATGCATTTCAACGATTGGCTCTGACCGGCAGACTACGCCGAGCCATCAGAAGTGGTATCTTGAACGTATTGGAAATTCTGACTGGTATAAAATCCTGGCTGAAAACTCAAAACTTGCGTTAAATGTTCATAATGGCGCAGCAGCGGACTGGACGAATGTTTCCATCTGGCCGTACAGCGGTAATATGCACGAGTTCAGGTTCTATGATGTCGGCGGCGGTTATTATCTGATTCAGGGACATATTGATGGCAGTAAGGCATATGTGTTAGATGTATATTACGGTGGCAGCGCAGACGGAACAAATGTGCAGAGCCATAGTTATAATAACACGGCTTCGCAAAAATGGAAACTGGTGAAACGGGATGCGGCGACGGTACTACCTTTCAAACAATATGATGCTGTAGCCAAACGACAAGTTATTGCTTTCCCAAATTCATCGTTAACAGGTTGGGATGGGGTTTCAAAAGTCTTTAAAAATGATCCTGTAACAGTACTTAATAAAATTGGGAATGCCTATCAGGTTTCATATCCTTCTAAATATTCATCTACAGGCAAAAAGACAATGTGGGTGAGCGATGAGATTTTTAAAGAAGATAATAATATGACTAATCTTAAGCAGACGGTAACAACTGGTGGCACATTAAGTCCGTCGGGTTTATATTATCCTTTAGGGAAAAGAACTAAGTTTAAACCATACAATAGCAGCATGCCACATGATTGTGGAAGCGATTATGGTATTGGATGGGGAAGCCCTGTATATGCCCCTGCTGATGGTAAAATTTATTGTTATCAAGTAATAGGCAATTATAAAGGTAAAAAGGATACCACTGTCAGTTATGGAAATGTGATTTATTGGGTTGGCAGTAAATACGGCGCAATATTTGCGCATTTACAAAGCTTTGAGGGATTTAATTTAAGATTTACAAGTGAACAAAATGATGGTTCTTCAGTTTCAAGTCAGGATGTAAAGGAACGAAGGTATATGTTTATAGGTTCCCAAAATGTTAGTGGTGGTCAATTGATTGGTAAAGTTGGTAGTACTGGCAATTCGACTGGTGCTCACCTTCATTTTGAGTTATTTGAAAATCCATCATATAGTCTGAAAGAATCAGATTACGCTGTTGGTTATACGCCATCAATGAGAAATGGGAAACAGAATATAAACACATGGTTTGACAAGTAGTAAAGCGATATTTTGATAAATGTTTGAAGAAATTATTCAATAGGGAGGAATTGTTAAATGTCTATTCATATCAACAAAACTTTATCTATCACCCTCGCCCTCACGGCAGCCGTAACTTTTACAGGTTTCACAAGCACACCGGTCTTCGCCGAACCGGCAACCACAAATGTTTCCGTAAACGTGGAACTTCAGCAGAAGAGTGGCATTCATTGGGACAAAGGCGCGGAATCGGATGTCACCGCTATGGGCATCGGCCTGCCGCCGGACAACGCAGGCGCACGGGGCAACGTGTTGGCCCGTCGCGCCGCTGTGGTGGATGCACAGCGCAACCTGGCGGAAATCATCAACGGCGTGCAGATTGATTCGGAAACGATTCTGGAAAATCTGTCTGTATCCAGCGACCTTGTCCGTTCCAAAGTGTCCGGCCTGATTCAAGGCGCCCGCATTATTGACGAGGGCCTGAATCCGGATGGTAGCTATTTCGTGGTGATGCGCGTGCCGATGTATGGAACGCAGAGCAGTATCGCGTCCGCCGTGTTGCCGGAACTGCGTGATAATGTTGCGCCGGAACCGCTGCCAAAGGTAAATGTGAAAGAGTCTGCCCTTTCCAAAAAGGAAGTAAAGGCGTTGCAGGGCGCAGGCTATACCGGTATTGTCATTGATGCGGACAATATGGGGCTGGAGCCTACGTTCTCGCCGGTGATTTATGACGTGAACGGGCGCGTGGTGTACGGCATTAAAAATCTGGATTATGATTATGCTATTTCCCGGGGTATGGTTGCCTACGCTAATACAGTGGAATCTGCCATGCAGGGAGAGCGGGCAGGCAATAATCCGCTGGTGATCAAGGCGGCTAATGTGCGCGGCGGCAGAAATTCTGTCAACAATGTCAATGTTGTGGTTTCCGTGGAGGATGGCGACCGTATCCTGCTGGCTTGTGAAAAATCAAATATCCTGCAACATGCTGCGGTTGTGTTTGTAAGATAAAATGAAAAGTGGCTGCGTGCAGTTTTGTGCGCAGTCCTTCTTTTATATTCAGGGAAAACGTTCTGGTAATCTGTGCTGAATTTGTTTTTGCTTTTCTTTTTGGAAAATGGTTTGTAGTTTGTAGTTTTATACGAAAACCGCCTGAACATTTTTAGTGAAAACTGTCGAAAAGGTTAGAAATTGATTTTGCCTGTAAAATGAAACTGATTGAGGTGGACACATTGAAGCAAAAAATCATTAAAGTGTTGGCAGCGTTGTTGCTGTTTGCCAACGTTGCGGCGGCGCAGCAGGTGACGGTGGACGGCGTGGGTGCGGACAAGGAAACGGCTGTGCGCGACGCTATGCGCAACGCGGTGGAAACGGTTGTGGGGACGATGATTGATTCCCGCACGCTGATCGATAAAAACGTGGTGGCGCTGGACGAGATTTATTCCAAGTCCCAGGGTTTTGTAAAAGATATTAAAATTTTGCAGGAATTCCAGAGCGGCGGTCTGTATCGCGTGCGTGCCAGCGTGGACGTGAATACGAATCCGGACACGCAGCTGATGAACCGTTTGCAGATAATCATGCTGCTGAACGATCCGCGCATTGCTGTGATTGTGTTGCGGGAAAACGGCGGAACCGGTTCTGCTTCTTATGATGAATTCGGCAATATGATTGGAGGATCAACGGCTGGCGGCACAGACAAAATTACGGAAACAGCGTTGAATGAAAAGCTGCTGGAGCTTGGGTTCAGTCATGTGGTGGACGCGGACACGGTGACACGCTTATATGATTTGCCGGTGTTGCGCAGCATTTATAACGGGGAGCAGAGTTCCTTCAGCCATAACGGGAATCTGGGGATTGATTACCTGGTTCTCGGCAAAAGCGAGACGGACGCCCAGAAGATTTCCCTGCCTGATGAAAAGGGCAATTATGTTGAAACCATGCTCACCGGGACAAAAGCGAACCTGCATGTGAAGATTATCAAATTTGCCACAGGGGAATTGGTGGGAACCTTTTCCACGGAGGGCAATGGTATCGAGAACAACACAGCCCGCGCCGATAACAAGGCGTTGAAGGACGCGGCGGTGAAAGCGGCACAGAAATTGGAAGAAAAATTCCGCAAGTTAGGGGCGCAGCCTTTTACAGGTATGCGGATGGAAGTTTCCGCCGGCGATTACGGCGCGGTGGAAAAGCTGATTGCCGAACTGCGTTCTGTCAGCGGCGTGCAGAATGTGTATGTGCGGGAGTGCAACGGCGGCAAAACCATCCTGGATGTTGACACGACACAGAAGCCTCACGCGATTATCAATTCGCTGCGGCAGCGCGGCAAGCTGGGCATCTTTGTGGAAAGCGTCAGCAATGATTCGGTACAGATCAGCGTGTCGTGAAAAGAGATTGATATATCAAAGTTTAAGTTGGGCATTGCGGCGCCCAACTTTTTCAATTCGTTCGCTAAGAATTTGTGATAAATTTTTCACATTTATTATTGCCACGTATGTAAAGGTGTGGTAAAATACTGTGGTACTGATACAGGAATATTAAATAAAGGAGGTAAGTAAATGCTGGAAACTGTCTTGATGGTAGTGGACTTTATCGTCTGTATCGCCCTGATTGCGGCTGTGCTGATGCAGACCGGAAGAGGCGCAGGCCTGTCCAGTTCCTTCGGTGGCGGTGATGGTGCCTTCTTTGGTAAGGGAAACGACCTGGATACAATTTTGTCCAAGGCGACGGTTGCGCTGGGGACGACGTTCGGTATTATCACGTTAGCTCTTGCCAAACTTAATGCATGACCACAAGTGTTGTTAATAAAGGGTTCAGCCCTTTGAAATTTTTAAATTTATATTTTTGTCGAAAGGGGATAACATCTTGAGTAGTTATATCATGTTTTCCATTGGCGCCGGTATCCTTGCGCTGCTGATCGCTGCCATGCTGAGCAGCTCCATTATGAGAGCGGAAGCCGGCAACGCGCTGATGCAGGAAATTTCCGGCCACATTCACGAGGGCGCCATGGCGTTCCTGTACCGTGAATACAAAGCGCTGGCTGTATTCATCCTGGTTGTTGCAATTATCATCGGTATTTTCCTGGCGCCCATGACCGCGGTATGCTTCGTGGCGGGCGCCATCTTCTCCATTCTGGCCGGTTACTGCGGCATGAACGTTGCTACCAAAGCCAACGTCCGTACTACTGCGGCTGCCGAGCATGGCATGCCCCAGGCACTGCAGATTGCTTTCTCCGGCGGTTCCGTAATGGGTCTGGGCGTAGTTGGCCTGGGTATCACCGGCGTGGCCCTGGCTTTTGCCCTGTTCGGTGAAAACGGCGCCAACATGGACATCGTTACCGGTTTCGGTCTGGGCGCAAGCTCCATCGCGCTGTTTGCCCGTGTGGGCGGCGGCATCTACACCAAAGCGGCCGACGTAGGCGCCGACCTGGTTGGTAAAGTAGAAGCCGGAATTCCGGAAGACGATCCCCGTAACCCTGCTACCATCGCGGATAACGTAGGCGATAACGTAGGCGACGTAGCCGGTATGGGCGCCGACCTGTTTGAATCTTATGTAGGCGCCATCATCTCCGCGCTGACTCTGGGCGCGGTAGCGTTCAAAGGCGGCGAAGGCGTAGCCTATCCCTTCCTGCTGGCCCTGTCCGGTATCATTTCTTCTATTATTGGTATCCTGTATGTCCGTCATAGCAAATCCACCAACCCCCAGGGTGCGCTGAACACCGGCACCTACATCGCCGGCGTCCTGACCATCGGCGCGGCCGGTTACCTGTCCAATGCGCTGTTCGGCAACATGAACGCTTTCTGGGCTATCGCCGCGGGCCAGGTTGTAGGCCTGCTGATTGGTAAGATCACTGAAGTTTACACCTCTGCGGATTACAGCTCTGTAAAGAGAATTGCCGACCAGGCGGAAACCGGTCATGCTACCGTAATCATCGCAGGTCTGGCAGTTGGTATGTATTCCACCTTCCTGCCCATCGTATTCATCTGCGTTGCAGTATTCATTGCATTCTTCGTAATGGGCGGCGTTGCCAATCCGGAAATGGGTATTTACGGTATCGCCCTGTCCGCAGTCGGCATGCTGGCAACTACAGGCATCACCGTTGCGGTTGACGCGTACGGTCCTATTTCCGATAACGCAGGCGGCATTGCGGAAATGGCTGAACTGCCCGCAAGCGTTCGTGAAATCACTGATACCCTGGACTCCGTCGGCAATACTACTGCTGCTATCGGCAAAGGATTTGCCATCGGTTCTGCCGCGCTGACCGCGCTGGCTCTGTTCTCCGCATACTCTCAGGTTGTGAAACTGAAAGCTATCGATCTGTTGGATCCGGTTGTTCTGATCGGTGTATTCATCGGCGCCACCCTGCCGTTTGTGTTTGGCGCTATGACCATGGAATCCGTTGGTGAAGCTGCTAACGAAATGGTAGTGGAAGTTCGCCGTCAGTTCCATGAGATCCCCGGCCTGCTGGAAGGCAAGGCCCGCGGCGACTATCGCCGCTGCGTAGATATCTCTACCGCTGCCGCACTGAACAAAATGATTGCCCCCGGCGTCATCGCTATTGCGTTCCCGCTTCTGGTTGGCATGCTGTTAGGGCCTGCCGCTCTGGGCGGAATGATTGGCGGCGCGCTGGCTGCCGGTGTACTGCTGGCTATTATGATGGCCAATGCGGGCGGCGCTTGGGATAACGCGAAGAAGTACATTGAATCCGGCGTACACGGCGGCAAAGGTTCCGACCCGCACAAAGCGGCGGTTACCGGCGACACCGTAGGCGATCCGTTCAAAGATACTTCCGGACCGGCCATGAACATCCTGCTGAAGCTGATGACCATCGTTTCCCTGGTATTTGCTCCGGTACTGGCTGCCCACGGCGGCATCCTGCTGGGAATGTTCAAATAATACGTTGCTGATTGACAATTGGATTTATAAATCATAAAACAGGACTGTTTCGGCAGTCCTGTTTTTGTTTTGTAAGTTCGCTTTTTATGTTATAATATAAATTAGAATATAGATTATCCACACAGTCTACACGGAGGCGATCATGAGCGGACAGGCACACCGGAACGCTGGCACGTTTTTCCTGCATGGCAGCCGGGATACAGGTGTATTGCTGGTTCATGGTTACAGCGGCGCTCCGGCGGAAATGCGCATGTTAGGGAACTTTTTGCAGGCAAAGGGCGGTTATACTGTGCTGGGCGTCTGCCTGTCCGGGCATTGCACAACGGTAGAAGCGCTGGAACAGACTACCTGGCCGGACTGGTACGAAGCAGTAGAAGATGGCGTGAAAGCACTGCACAGTCACTGCCGCCACATCTACATAGCAGGGCAGTCCATGGGCGGTCTGCTGGCCATTAAAGCGGCGGCGGAATTTTCCCCAACGGATTCTTCGGAAGAATGGTTTATAAATGGACACAGGGAGGAGCCGGCAGAAAACCGCGCAAAGGACTGTTCTGTGGAAAAACTGATACTGTTGGCAACGCCAGTGTTTTTGCAGGACTGGCGTATACCTTTTGTAAAACTGTTGCGTTATTTCATTCCGCGTCTTCATACAGGGCAACACAGTTACAATGTGCCGGAAGAATATATGCAGGGCTACACGGAAATGCCGACGAAACCGGTGCCAAGCCTGTTGGAACTGATCAAACTTTGTAAAGCGGAATATCTGGGAAAAATAAAAATTCCCACCCTGATTGTGCAGGGACAAAAAGACCATACGGTAAAAGCACAGAGTGCAACATATCTTTACGAACAGTTGAAATGTGTTCCGGAAACACAGAAAGAAATCCTCTGGCTACCGGAAGCACGGCATGTGGTGACGCTGGATGACGCGCGGGAAATGGTGTATGAAAAGTGCCTGGAATTTTTTGAAAAGCAGTATTGAGACAGGGAGGCTGTGTCGATGTTTTTTGATGTAATTGCTCCTACGCCGCTGATTCCCGGAACCCGGATTTTTGTAGACTGGGCGGAAATAGAAGAGACGTTTCTGGTAGTGGCACTGCTCACTGTTCTGATAGAAGTTCCTGTGTTTTATTTTTGCGGTTACCGCAAGCCAAAAGAACTGGCAGGTTTTGCTGTTGTTAATATTGTCAGCAACCTGCTGCTGAATGAGTTTTTGGAACAGGATCCTTTTGACTTGTATTGGATGGCTGTTGTCCTGGGAGAAATTGCAGTGATACTGCTGGAGTTTTGCCTGTGCTGTTATTTCATCCGGGGTGACAGGAAGAAGTTGTTCAAGACTCTTGTACTTGTGAATGTGTGCAGCGTAATTTTTGGCGGCATACTGTTCTGGTTTTATTATTGATTAAGGATTCGTTTTTTTGCTGTGTGAACATTTTATGCGCCGCGATTTGGTGCAGCGGTTTATTCTGTAAGTATTAAAATAGAGAAGTAAGAGGCAAACGCAAAGGAGGTTTTTACATGAAAAAGTTTTTAACATTTCTTATGGCATCCTTTCTGCTGGTTGTATTTGCTTTGCCCGTTGGCGCTGCAAGCCGCGCAGAAATGTCCGAGGCATCCCGTGAAAAGCTGGATACATTCTTCAGCAATTTTGCGGAAGCGCGGGTGGGAAGTTTTGTGATGAACAATGAAATCCCCATGGATACGTTTGTGGATTTTGGCGTGCAACATAATATCATCAACCGCAAGTATGATTTGGTAAATGTGAACGAAGGCTACTGGGGCGTAAAAAAAGAAGCGGTGGAAAACGCTGTGTACAAATACTTTGGCCGCCGTATCAACGCGGTATCGTCCCGGCAATATAAGCTGACGAACAATTTATATCTGGTACCGAAGGCCAGTGGGGAAGGACTGGTCTTCGCGCAGGTTGCGGAATGGCATGAAAATGGAACCGATATCTTTACCGGCGTGGCCAATATTTACTCCGCATCTTCCGGTTTTACCGGCAATGTGCACGGCACGGCTGAGCAATGGAGGAGAGAAGCGCCGGAAGATGTTCCGGCCCTGATTGGCCGCTATATGTTTACCGTGACCCGTTCGCCTGCTGATGCGGACCGTTATGTGCTGGTGGACTGGCTGGGAAAATGATGGGATACAGCAACGATCCGGTGATTTAGTAAAGTAATAGCATAGGGAAGCGGGGGAGATGTTCATTGGACAGCGGCGTTATGATTGTTCTTTCTGTTATTTGCTGTGTGGTTGGTTTTTTCCTGAACCGGACGTATGCTACAAAATACGGAGAAGCGGCGGTACAATGGAAATTGTTTGTCCTTCAGGTTATAGGTATTGGCGGTGCGTTGACGCAGCTTCCCACTGACGAAATCTCATTCCGTTTTTTATTCTGGATAGTGGTTACTCTTCTTTCCTATGGGGCAGGCCTATGGCTGTGCCGGCAACATGCAAAGCGTCAGCAGGCCAAACCGGGCGACAACGTTGTCGCCATGGCTGCGCAGGCGATACTGCCCGTTGGTGCGGCGGCTGTGATTCTGTTGGCTGTGGGTATGATTGCGTTTGGTTTTCTTTGGGACCATTAAGGAAACACTCCTTAATTCATGATCAGTTGTTATAATATTTTATGGGGAGGCGAAAATTCGGTATGAGAAAATGCGTGCAATTCGGTATGGCGGCATTGTGTTTCGCATTAACGCTGGCTTCTGTTACAGACACAGTAAGCGCGGCTCCTAAAACGGGGAAGAATGCGGATCGCTCCGTGGCGAACTGGTATTGGAGCGACAGGGACGAGGTGTGGCCGCCTGCTGCCGGACGGTATGAACGGAAAAATGAAAACGGCGTGACAAATGCGTATATCAATGTAACAGTGCTGCCGGATCAATGGCCGGTGATTACACTGCACGCCTGTGATTACGACGGAACCGATGATAATAAAGGCTGGGAAGCATTATCCCAGGCGCCAGCTGTCGTTTTGGGCGGACAGATTATCGGTCTGGCAATCACGGATTCTCCTCCGGAAAAGAAATATATTAAAGCCGGCATGAAACCTGTCCAGCTTCGCCTGGGCGCCCAGTTTGCCACCGGCGCCGAAGTCCAGGGCATCCATAGAGGAAACGGGATCGGGGCCATGCTGGATGATGTTCAGATTAATCTGATGCATGCCGGCGTCACATCAGAAAAAGACGGGCTGATCCTGGACTATTTCGGGCATAACGGACTGCGTTTACCAGACGTCCGCGGTGAATATGTATTGAATAAAAACCGTCCGCCGCGGGCCGACGAGTTCGCCGCCTGTGCGCTGGTTGCCGCGCTGCCTGTTCGCGAAACCAACACCGACTTTACGGATAAGACGTTGCAAATCATACCGGAGGCTGTGACAGGCAGCATGATGCCGAAATACAAATACATCATTAAGAATTACGGCTTTGCCGTTAAAATATTCCAAAATGGTAAACTGCTCCGCACCTTCATGTTGCCGAAAGATTTAAGCGCTGTGTACCGCTTCGACAGCGATGGCGGCGATGTGATGATTTACAATATTGACGGGTCGAAAGGATGATGAACAGATCCTCCGCATGGAATGGAAACAAGGGAGGATGTATTATTCAGGTTGTTTAAAATTTATATACATTTAAGGAGGTTTGTTATCATGGATCGGGCACGAAAAATAATAGCCCTAAGCCTTGTGGCGGTATTTCTTGTTACCGTGACAGTGTTTGCTGCCGTAAAAGGATTTTCGTCAAAAGTAACTTTTAACGGTACAAAAGGCTTTGCGTGGATGTCTTGGGCAGGGCATACTTCGCAAAGGGGAGCTTATATCCTGGACAGCAAAAATAAGAGAATCGCGAATTTTAAAGTCATGAAGCCCCAAAAAGTGTATAAAAAGAATAATACGACCTACGGGTATTACTCATACCGGCTTAACATGTCCCGGTTTAAGGCCGGAAGATACAAACTGGTCACTTATAAGCCGTATTACAATTGGGGTGAAGAATATATTACGATTCCTTTTACATACCCTGGTGCTTCTTTTCTGCAATATCATTCTACAAAGGTTATCCGGAACGATAACGGCGACCTGATGCAGCGGTTATATTTCAAACGGAATAATGCCAGAGGAAAAGGTTTGCATTTCCAGATATTCAATAATAAAAATCAACTGGTGCGCAGTTTCAACTTCAAGTCGAGTAATTCTAACCAGTGGTTCTGTTTCGACTGGAACGGCTGGGCCGCAAAGAATTCGGGCAGACGTTCTCCTCGAGGTGTATATACGATTAAGTACTGGGTTGACGGCAGATCGCCCCGTACGGCAAAATTCAGGCTGGCACTGTAAGGAGGCGTAAGGACATGAAACGAAATATAAAGATAACAAAGCTTGCGGTTTTTATGCTGACGCTGATTATAATGCTGGCCGTTTCCGCTGTGGGCATGGCCAAAGGCGGCGAGGAATGGAAAAAGGCGGAAGGCAATTATACCTGGAAAGAAAGCTCCCAGTACAACAACGGGCACCTCATTATTAAACCCATGGAAGAAGGTCTCTTCCTGTTTGAATTTGACGTAATGCGGGGTAGTGAAGCGGAAGACAGTTCCTATGATTTCAGTACGGCCGGCATTTTACTGGTCAATGATAACGGCGTGGGCGAAGCTGAATTTGATGTAGATAAAAAACCGGTGAAACTGACATTTACCCTGAAAGACAAAACGATTACCGTGAAACAGGAAGGTTCCATGCCGGCTGATGTGAGCGGCGCTTATGAATTTATGGAAAAGGGATTTGACGTTTCGGAAGCGGCGGCGATGGCAGTCCTGGAAGGAATTTCCCCGGTAAAGACCAGCCTGAACAGTGCTAACAGACCGTACCGGCTGGTATATGCTCATGAAGCCGTTGGAGGTTGGTTCTATGATATACGGGCCATTCATCAGCCGGATAACAAACTGTTTGCCCGGTTCCTGGTGGCAGCAGACCTGACTGCGGTCTATCGCAACGATGATGTTAAGAACCCGAAGCTGATTTACGGCTCTCCTTCTACCATGCTCACGACAAAGAAAGCGCCCCTGTTACCGGAAGAAGAGGAAGAAGAGGTTCCCGTGCCGGAAGGGGCTACTGAGGAAAAGACAGATGGGAAAGATGCAGACGCTAAGGACAACCTGTATACTATCAGTGCCGTGGTGAATGTGGAACCGGCAGACGCTGCCATTAAAGTAGGAGAAAGCAGCAAACTGAGAGTTACCATTCCCGGTAATCTGAAATATAAATTGTCCGATTTAAAATCCAGCGCCGATGACAAAGTCAGCGTGGCCGGTGATGGTACGCTGGCTGCCAAAGCTGAAGGCGTCGCGACGATCAGCGGAAAAATAACCGTGGATAATGCCTCCCGTGATTTTAAGGTGGAGGTGACTGCTTATGTCCCAAAGCTGGAATGCAATGCACTGCCTGCACACGTTGACGTTAACGAAAAACTTGAACTGTCCTCTTACATCACTGGGCAGGAAGGGGAGGTAAAGCCCCAGTGGAGCGTCAGCGACAGCAAGATTGCCGAGATTAAAGACGGTGTGCTTATGGGCAAGGCTGATGGCGTTGCAGATGTGACTGCCAAATACGATAAAATGGAACGCACCTGGAAGGTTGCCGTAGGCAAGGCAGAACTGCCAAAACCCAAAGAAGGAGCAGCGGACGACGGTGACTTTGATCTGTTTGATCTTCTGATCTTTGGTCTGCCGATAGTTTTGATCGGCGGCGGTATCTGGATGTTCATGAAACGGAAAAAACAATAAGCACAGGTAACCGTTACGGAGACGATGGCATAAATCCGCGTCTCCTTACAGAACCATTTACAGGAAAACAGAATCGTAATTAAAAGAGCCTTCGCTGCCTTTCATGACAGCGGAGGCTCTTCACTTTTAAGATCATTAACAATTCTGTGATGCGGTCGACTCTATCATCATATTTTATAAAACACCACAGTCAAAGTTTTCAAATGGTATCTTTTTCTTCAATTAAACTGGCAGCCTTTTCCTCTATTCCTTCACGCTCCGCAGCGCCTTGATAATTGCATCGCGCTTGGTTTCGTTGTACACTTTTTCCTCGTTGCCGTGTTCAATCTGGCGGAAATACACGTTGCGCATATTATTGGTGCGGGCGATGCTCTTCAGCTGCACATAGCGGTCTTTCGGGTCTGTGCTGGTGAAATACAGGAACTTTTTGCTGATCACTTCCAGAGGCCGCAGGTTGTGGGCGGTGAAAATCAGCTGGCCTACGCCGTGCTTGGCGAAAATCTCCAGCATCTCGCCCCAGATGTACTCAAAGATGCCTGCGTCGAATTCGTCGATGGCAAGGGTGAAGGACGGGTCATTATATGCGGCGGTCAAAAGGCTCAGCATGGAAATCAGACGACGGATCCCGTCCGATTCGTCCCGCAGGGGCAGTTCTGTTCCGTTGCGTACGGCAATGAGCTCTACAAGTTGACCGGGCGAACCGTCTTTCATAACTGTCCTGGCCAGAGATTTCAGTTTAATGGAAAGGCCGGGAATTAATTGTTCGATGACCGTGTTTATCCTGGGAATGTACCGGGAAACAATTTCATAGGTTCCCTGTGGCATATCGGTAGGCCGGTCGTCTGTCTGGATGGGGAAGGAACCCATGGGCGTGTGCAGCAGCAACGCCAGGTTCAGGCGGATGAGGCCGGAAGAACGGGTATTGACCACAAAGAAATAATTCAGTCCGAAAAAATTCAGTTCCAGCAATACCTGCAGATATTCGGAGTAGTTCCCGATGGTTTTCAGATACTCAAGCGTTTCACGCATAAAGATGAAAGACTGGGAGCGTTCCTGAGCCAGACGTTTGTTTACCTCTAACTGTAGCGTTTTCTGGCTGGTTTTATCCTGTCCGAGGATAAATTTGTGGCGTGACTTGGGGCCAAAGGGAAGCTCGTTGCTGGTCGTATCGATAATCGGGTTCATGCGATGCTCGCTGCCGCAAAACGGACCGGACATGCTGAGCACTTCGTCCAGGATTCGTACCTTGTTTTTGGAAAAGGGCGCTGCGATAAAATCCGGGGAAGCTCCCAAACCTGCGTCTGCATCAGCCGAATTCGCTACCGCTTTTATGCAGAACTCATACATCGCTTTGCGGACGCGTCCATCTTCATACTGCAGTTCAAACAGGAATGTCAGTTTTGCAAATTCCGCATTCTTATTGACACATTCCGCAAACAGATTCTGCACCTTGCTGCCCCGCAGCAGTTCTTTTAAAATATACAGCGAGTCAATCAGCGCTGTTTTGCCGGAACCGTTCTGTCCGTACAGGCCCAGGATGTCGGCTTTGGTGCCATAAGGCACGAAGTATTTGCCGCAGTGGAAGTCGATTTCGCCGTATTCCACATTTTTGAAATTCTGCAGGATTACTTTTGTGATTCGCACCATAGGCAGACGCGCGCTATGCTCGTCCGTGATTAAAGCGTTTTGGTTTTTGGCTTGCATTTGCAATGATAACTTCATGATGAACCTTCCTTAATAAAATTTAAAAAAGCAAATAAAATATTTTAAAAATAACCAAGCTGATTTTTGAATCCGATTATCAAACTGGCTTTATGGATTCTTTATAATATTATAAAACATTTAAAAAAAAAGCTCAACGTTTCTTTACGAGGATTACTCTGACTAATGTAAATATAAGTTGTAAATCACGCCGGAAGAAGTGGTGGCTCAGTGGATGCGTTCGCCGGGGCACCGCGCTAATATCCTGAACAAAGATTATAAGGAGTTGGGCGTGGGCTATTGCCGTAAAGAAGGTACGGAGTATACGCATTACTGGATTCAGATGTTCAGGGGATAATTGCGGGAAACCCCTAAGCCTCCGCTCTCTAACAGTTTGGCAGTCGGATGTAACGGCTTTGCCTGTATGGACATATAAACTGTCACTCCTCTATATATTAAGAGGTAGTGGAACCAAACTCCAGTAACCATGCGTATTAGCGTTCTTAGGTTGGTCGTTTTAACGACCAGGTGGCGGGGAAGTGAGTGAATCTATAAAGACGAGAATGTTAATTGACGTTAAATATGACATCACATATAATAATTATAGTAAAGTGAAAATAAAGACAATGAGTAATTTGACAGTTAAGAATGCGGTAGTGGAAGATCAGTGAAGGTATCATGCAGAACTTATTCGGTTATTCCCGTGTGCTGGCTATCGGCGACGTACACGGCATGTATGAAAAGTTAATAAAGCTGATGGACAAAATCCGATTCAACCCGGATGAAGATCTGCTGATTTTTCTGGGGGATTACATTGACCGGGGCCCGGATCCGGGCCGGTGTTTGCAATATATTTTTGCGTTGCAGCAGCAGTATCCGGATGTTGTGGTCTGCCTGATGGGCAATCATGAAGTGATGATGTCTTCCTATTTTATGCAGAAGCGTGGCAACTATAATAACCTGATTGTAGACTATGCGGGTTCCTGGCTGGATAACGGCGGGTTGGAAACCCTGAAACAGCTGGATGAGATGGATGCGGATACAAAGGAAGAACTGCTTCAGTGGGTGATGAATCTGCCGGTTAAGTATCAGTATCAGGATTACTTTTTCTGTCACGCGGGGGTCGATCCCGATGTGCCGCTGGTGGTGCAAAATGAATTTGATATGCTTTGGCGGCGGCAGCAGTGGTGGGAACAGTATAAAGGGGAGGAGACCCTTGTGGTGGGGCATACGCCGGTACAGAAAGTGATGAAGCTCACCGGGAAGGAACGGCGTACGCCGAAGCCGCTGTTTTTGGCAAATCATGTTATCATGTGCGATACCGGTGCGTATATGAGCGGCGGCAAACTAAGCTGCGTAGATGTATTGGCCGGGAAAGTCTGGCAGGCGTAGCTGCAGGGGTGTTATCTGTAACGTAAAATGCCATTTAAATATTTGAAAAATTTATCTTTCCTGTATTTGATATTTATATATTTTTATAGGAAGATTATATAAAACAATTCGTTGATTAAAGCAATGAGTGAATGCTTGGAGGCAATATGAGACAGAATTTTACCGTCGCGGGGCCGTTTGGTGAATTGAGCGGCGTAATCAATTTGTGTGAAGTGGAGACAAAACGGCGTAACGTTTTGGTGATAGCACATGGTTTCCGAGGATCTATGGAAGGCGGCGGACGGGCTGCGCAACTGGCGGATGAAATCGGAGAATCCATTTGCTCTGTGGTTCGTTTCAATTTCAGCTGGTGTACCATGCTTACCAATCAAATTGCGGAGCTGAAAGCGATTTTGGATTTTGTCCGTGAAACGCTGCAGCCAGAGAAGCTGTTTCTGTTGGGCCGGAGTTTCGGCGGGGCAACCTGTATTGTTACAGCGTGTGAGGGAATTTGTTGTGCTGCTGCAGTTGAAGAAAACTGCAGCAAAGGCAATAAGGAAAACACAGCGTCTGAATGGTATAAACGTAATACATACCGTCCTGACGGTATGGTGTTGTGGTCCGCGCCTAACAGTTTGCAAAAAACGTTTATACAGGTGCTGGGGTCGGAAGCATTTCAGGCGGCCCTGCAGGGTAAAGCGGTTGTACTGGATGATGAGCGCGGCCATGATGAAATTCCGGCAACGTTTGTTACGGACTTGCTGCAGTATGATGTGGCGACCTTTTTACAACGATGGCAAACCGGTCCACTGTTGATCATTCATGGGACAAAGGACTGTATCGTAACGCCGGAGCAGGCAAAGATGAATCTGGAAATTGCAGGCGGAAACAAGCAGCTTCATTACATGGAAGGGGACAATCACCATCTGGACCTGCACTACAAAGATGCAGGCAAGTTGATCAAAAAATGGTTGAAAGAAAACAGTTAAGAGGATAAAAATAAACTTAAAAGTATTCGTTGACGTAAAAATAAAATCAAAGTGACATCATAACTGCTTAAGGTAAAAAACAGTTAAAAAAACGAAAACCGGAAGGATTGTTGTGGTAATGTTGAAAGTTAAGAAATCGGTTTTACCGGAAGAACTGCTGTTAAATGAAACGGAAAAAAAGCTGCTGGAAGAAGAAGAAAAGAAATATGGCACAAAACTGATGGAAATGCCAAAGGATCAGAAATATGGTATGTGTTTTGCCTGCGGGGAAGAGAATCCTGTGGGACTGCACCTGCACTTTTTCTGGATTCCCAACGGCGTGATGGCTTTCTTTACTCCGAAGCCGGAACACCAAAGTTACAATGGACGGATGCACGGCGGGCTGATTACCGTACTGCTGGATGAGATTATGGGAAACTATCTGTTTAAGAAAGAAGGCGTGCCTGCTTACACGGCCCGTATTGATTTACGGTTTCGCACACCGGTACAGATTGGTACCACCATTCGCTGTGAAGGGCATGAGGTAAAACGGAAAGGACGCCTGGTAGTGATGGAAGGTGTTATCATCAACCCGGACGGAACCGTGGCGGCGGAAGCAACCAGTACCCTGATGCTGGAAAAATAAGCAGAAATGAAGCGTGAATGACTGCGTTTCATAATGATGTTTAATCTTTGCCACAATGAAAACAAAAGAACAGTTTAAAATTATAGAAAAATGCAAAAGGATTATTGATTATGGCTACACTCTCACTAAAAGATAAAATTATGGCATTCATGCAACGGGAAAGTTACGCTCCCATGACGGCGGAGGAGATGATCTTCGCCATTCCCGTCAAGGAAGAACCCATGCACGAATTCTGGGACGCCATCATGGAACTGGAAAAAGACGGTTACGTGGTGAAAACCCGTTTTGAGACCTACGGCCTGCCGGAAAAGATGGGGCTGGTGGCCGGACGGTTCCAGTTAAGCAGCAAAGGGTTCGGTTTCCTTATTCCTGACAACAAGGGAACGAAACCGGACGTATTCATTCCGCCCCGTAAGCTCCACGGCGCCATGAACAATGACCGGGTCATGGCCCGTATTGACAGCCATGCGCCGGGACGGCGCCCCGAAGGAGAGATCATCCGTATTATCCAGCGTGCCAACACCAGGGTGGTGGGTGTATTCAAACGCACCATGGATTTTGCGTTTGTGATTCCTGACGACAAGCGGATCGGCAGCGACATTTATATTTTACGCAGGAATTTTGGCGGCGCGGCCAACAATCAGAAAGTGGTTGTGGAAATTACGGACTGGCCCACGGAAGAACATAATGCGGAACGTCGCAGCGCGGAAGGCCGTGTTGTGGAAGTGCTGGGCTACGTAGGTGACCCGGGACTGGAAATATTGTCTGTCATCAAGCAGCATGATCTGCCTCTGGATTTTCCGGAAAATGTGAAACGGGCGGCGGCCCGGATTCCGGAAGAAATTCGGGAAAAGGACTGGCAGGGCAGGGAGGACCGGCGGGACTATCCTGTCGTGACAGTAGACAGCGAAGACGCCAGGGATTTGGATGACGCGGTGTATGTGCGGCGTCTGGATAACGGGCGTTACCTGCTGGGGGTTTACATTGCCGACGTCAGTTATTACGTGAAGGCGAAAACCCTGCTGGATCAGGAAGCACAGGAACGGGGCACCAGCGTATATCTGGTGGACCGGGTATTGCCCATGCTGCCCCAGCGGTTAAGCAACGGCATCTGCAGCCTGAACGAAAACGTCGACCGGCTTGTCATGAGCTGTGAAATGGAAATCGAAGCGGAGACGGGCCGGATTACAAAATACAGGATATTCCCGGCGGTGATCCATTCCCATCACCGGCTCAGCTATAATCTGGTGCGTGCCATTCTGGAAGAGGGGGACAAAAAGGCCAGAGAAGAGTATGCGGACATCGTTCCCATGCTGGAAGAGATGCGGGAACTCTGCCGCATTTTGCAGAAAAAGAGAGCCCGGCGGGGCGCCATTGAGTTTGACCTGCCGGAGCAGAAAGTCATATTGGATGAAGCCGGTAAGCCGTTAGAAATTAAACAGCGCATCCACGGACTGCCGGAATCTATTATTGAAGAGTTTATGCTGGCGGCCAACGAAACGGTGGCGCGTCATCTTTCCATGCTCCAGTGGCCCTGCGTGTACCGGGTCCATGAGTCTCCGGCGGAAGACAAGATGGAAGGACTGGCCAAACTGTTGCAAAGCTTCAATGTGAAACTGCGCATTCCCAAAAACGGGGAAGTGCGTCCCAAAGATGTGCAGGCAGCGTTGGCGGAAATGAAAGAGCGGCCTGAAGAACGGCTGGTGAACACGGTAGCCCTGCGCTGTATGCGGCAGGCCGTGTATCAGACGGAAAACATCGGACACTTCGGGCTGGCCGCGGAATACTATTGCCACTTTACGTCGCCCATCCGCCGTTATCCGGATTTGCTGGTTCACCGTATTTTGCACGCCTGGCTGAAGGATCCGGACCTGACGCAGCATTTGTCTGCGCTTTCGGAAGACAGTCTGGCAAGTATGGCGGAGCATTCTTCCGTACAGGAACGCAACGCAGCGGAAGCGGAACGGGAAACCGTGGATTTAAAGAAAGCCGAATACATGCTGGAACACATTGGAGAAACCTATGAAGGCGTAATCTCCGGCGTGACCTCCTTCGGTATGTTTGTGGAACTGGCCAATGGCGTGGAAGGGCTCGTCCACATGTCCAGTCTCACGGATGATTATTACGAATTCATTGAAGACCGTTACTGCCTGACGGGAACCCATACCGGCAACACCTACCGGCTAGGTGACACGGTGCAAATCGAAGTGCTGCAGGTGAACATGGAAGACCGCAGTATTGATTTCATCATGGCCGGGGAAAATGATGCCATGCGGGATTATATTAAGACACAGCTTGGCAGCACCGGGGACCATGGAAGACCGGAACGCAGGGGCAACGCCCGGCGCGGTGGCGGCAGAATGAAAAAGTCCGGAGGCATTGCAGGGCAAAGGGCAGAAGGTTCGGGTAAAACATATAAATCCGGACACAGCAGCGTGGCCGTTTTACTGGAAGAAATTCGTCAGGATGCGGACCAGGCTACTGGCGGCGGACGCAGGAAAAACAAGCGGCGTCACGGCAGCCACGAGCAAGTCAACGGTGTGACACGTCCCTATGCCAAGCGGGGCAAGGGCGGCATCGGTGGTAATAAATACGCGGACATGAATAATAAGAAAAAACGGAGACGGAGATAAAGGAACTTTTGCTTCGTTAGCGAATAACATAAAGAAGCAAATTTTTACAGGAGTTACTATGACGGAAACAAAAATCAAAATCATTACGGAAAACCGGAAAGCCCGCCACGATTACAATATCGTGGAAGCGATGGAAGCCGGCATGGAGCTGGTGGGCACTGAGGTGAAATCGCTGCGGGCAGGCAAGGTCAACTTAAAAGACAGCTTTGTACGGATTACCAAAAAAGGGGAACTGGTTGTAATGAACATGCACATCAGTCCTTACGATTTTGGCAATTATAATAACCACGATCCGTTACGCACCCGGCGTCTGCTGATGCATCGCAGGGAAATCGACAGACTGTTGGGCAAGGTGAAGGAAAAAGGATATTCCCTCATTCCCCTGAAGCTGTATTTCAAGCACGGCTTCGTGAAAATGGAACTGGCGCTTTGTACCGGCAAGAAGATTTACGACAAACGCCGCGATATGGCAGACCGGGACGCGAAGCGTGAGATGCAGCGGGTGATTAAGGAGCGGAATAAGTTTTAATCAGCACCTCCTTAACATCGTTGTTTGCAAAGTTGCAAAGAGAAGACCCAGGCAAAGTATCGAGTGCGGTTTAGCGGGGTCGTCCCTTTGGGCATAAGAATACATATTTTCAATTAACACGTGAGGAACAAGTGAGACCAGGACCAAGTGAAGTAGAAGAACATCAAATCGGTGGAATTGAATATCGGCTGCAGTTTAAACGGATCCGGCGTATGTATCTGCGGTTAAAGCCGCAGGAGTCGAAAGTGTTTGTAACGGCGCCCTATCGTACGCCCCTGTCTGAAGTGGAACAGTTTGTTTCCCGGAACCGGGAGTGGATCCGGCGGCAGAAGGAAAAACAGGAGCAGATGGCGCCGAAACCCGTTCGTCAATATGTGACCGGAGAAGAAGTGTATGTCTGGGGAAAAGCCTATGAACTGCTGGTGCTGACAGACCCGGAAATGGTGCGTCAGCTGTGCGGGGAAGAAGCGGCGGATGCCTTGCTGAAACATCACATGGCTTCTGTGAAGTTGGAAAACGCGAAGCTCCTGCTGGCCTGTCCTTCCGGTTTTGATGAAGCAAAGCGGGAACAATGCATCGATTTGTGGCTGAAGCGCCAGATGGAAGCCTTCCTGCCGGCGATCTTTCAGGGCTGCCGCTCCCTGGTGGGCAAACAGGAATCCAGCTGGTATGTGCGCAAGATGAAAACCCGCTGGGGGACCTGCAATATCAGGACGGGGCGCATCTGCATCAATTTGAATCTCGGTCATCTGCCTCCGGAATATCTGAGCTATATCGTGATCCATGAGCTGACCCATCTGTGGGAAAAGGGACACGGCGAACAGTTCAAGGCGCGGATGGATCAGTATTATCCCCAGTGGCGGGAGCGGCGGCAGGATATTATCAAACTGACCTATATGTTGTAAGGAAACGCGAAAGAAGCCTCGTTTTCTTATTCTCTGCTCCAAAAGTATTGCGGCAGAACACAACGTCCGGTTTGAAATAATCCGAACTATGCATTTTCCAACGTCAGGTTCTATGATATAATATATGTAACAGGTTTGTTAACGCTTATCTGTGGAGTAAGGACTGGCAGATTCATTTTTCGGCAAACATGCGGGGGGATGAATCGGGTTGGTTTCTTAAACGTGTGCAGATGGTTGTTTTTTGGTAGTTTTTACGGATGATTATGCGGAAAGGGGTATGCAAATGAAAAAGTATGTATGCAACGTATGCGGTTATGTGTATGATCCGGCGGAAGGCGATCCGGATAACGGCGTAGCGGCAGGCACTGCCTGGGAAGATGTTCCGGAGGAATGGGTGTGTCCGTTATGTTCTGCCCCGAAAGAGGATTTCTCGGAAGAATAACGATTATATAATTTCGCAGAGCAGAGGTGACGTGTAACATGAAATTGAAAAAAATTCTGTTAGGCGCATTGCTTTTGACGTTTCTGTGTTCCTGTGTGTCCGGAAAGGCGGTTCATGCCATGGAAAGCAAAAAAGTAGTTCTTAACACGTTGCCGAAATCGGCGGCGGAAATTAAACCTGCAAGTTCGCCGCAGCAGACTGCTGCCTATGCCATTGCGTCGCTGGTACGGTATACGGAAGATGCGGAAGCCGGCATTGCTATGCTGGACGTGTTGCGGGGGCCGCGTCCCCTGAACAATTTTAATAAACAGTTCCTGCGGGACCAGCTGCGGGGCAAGGAGTATACGGCAAGATCTTATTTTGACGGGGCTAATCCCGATAATAATTACACGCCGTCCACGCCGTATACGCTGACTGTTTCCGAAAATCCCTATTCTTACCAGAATGAAGGCTATGCCCGTCTGCTGCTGAAGAGCGGCGGAGCAGACAACCCACGTTTTATTACGCTTCGGTTGAAACCCTCAACGGGCGAGTGGTATCTGTGGGAGTATGAAGGACTGCTGGCGGGGATCCGGATTCCGGCAAAAGACGATCCGTGGAAATAAAAAAGTTATAAGGCTTTGGGAGATTCCAAAGAATGAAACAACCAGGGTTGTAGCACATGGCTGCAACCCTGTTTCCTTAAAGAAAGTCAAAAAAGTTTCGCATTTATTTCCATGCAATTACAATTGCATTGTGATATAATCAAAGAATAATAACATCCGGACAGTGTTTGCTTGATGTTTTAACGGTGAAGCTGAATGATTGAAGGAGGATTGTGCAATGAAAAAATTATTGTTGATGTTGTGTGTGTGTTTGTCTTTGTGTGCCTCGGCTTTTGCGGCTGAAGAGACAAAATCGGAAGTTACGCCGGATTATCAGGCCGTATTGGGCGGCGACCGTGCTGTCGTGGGAATGACAGACCAGACGGTGATGGCGGCAGTGGCCAATTTGAAGATTTATCCGAAAACAAAAGGAATTATCCTGCCTGCCGGGTTAAAGAACTATTTTGTGATCCGTACCGGCAAAGAGCAGGCGTTCCTGATCATTCCTCATTATAATAAGACCCGTATGACGGTTAAAAAAGCCGCAGACGGCAAAAAAGAAGGATCCTTAAAGGGTGACATGGAAGGACGTTCCCTGGTGCTGTTCTGCAATAAAGGGGATGCGGCAGTTGATATGCTTGTCCGCAGCAGCTATGGCATCCAGCTGGTGAACTTTACGCCGGAAGCAGAAGAACTGCAGGAAAACGGACGGCCCGGCCCCATGATCCTGTCAGAGCGGCAGCAGCGTTTTTTGAAAGACGTTACGGCTCAAATTCGTCATGATGGAGATATGATTGCGGTTGAATGAGTAAAATCGAGGTGAAGGAGAAAAATGCCGACGGTTGCAGAGCAAAACTTAACCCTGTTGACAGACTTTTACGAACTGACAATGGGGAATGGGTATTTTTTAAACGGGTTTTATAAAAAGCAGAGCTATTTTGATGTATTTTACCGCAGCGTTCCCGATAACGGCGGCTTTGCCATCGCCTGCGGGCTGACGGATATCATTGAATATGTAAAGGACCTTCATTTCAGTGAAGCGGATATTGAGTTCTTACGCGGCAAGGGAATCTTTGATGAAAAGTTCCTGAAATACCTGCGTAAGTTTAAATTTACCGGAGATATCTATGCAGTGCCGGAAGGCACGCCGGTGTTTCCCTATGAACCGATTATTACGGTGAAAGCGCCGGCGGCGGAAGCGCAGCTGATGGAAATGTT
>JAFSPK010000139.1:0-4409 GCA_017443005.1 Acidaminococcaceae bacterium | reverse complement strand
TCATTGGGGAACTGGGTGAAAACTAATCCATAAAAAAACAGCGAGGGGGAGAAAATATGAGAATCAGAAAAGCTTTGATGACAGTTTTATGTTTGGGAATATGCCTTCCGCTATTTTCCGGCATTGCAGAAGCCAAGGGCGGAAAAGATATGGTTCAGGAAAAGACAGCTTATATTACAAGGTGCGGATACGTCAGTTCCGGCAGTTCTACAGGCGGATACGAGCGCATTGAACTGACACGCGTCAGTGATTCGGAAGCAAACTACAAAAGCAGCGGTAAAGACTGGCATAGTTCTCCGGAAAGAACGGTAGACAAAACCATTTCGGCAGATGTGTTAAAAAAGATGGAGGAACTGGGCAGGGAGTATAAAATCTTTAAATGGAAGCCCTTTCGCAAAAGCGCTTTATTTGCACTGGATGCTGCAAGCGTAAGCCTTTCCGTTTCATACAAAGACGCAAACAATGGGGCCGGCTGGACTCTTACCATGCGCTCCGATGATGAACTGAATGATAAGCAGATCGATTACTATCATAAACTGCTTGATTTGTTGCTGTCGGCAGAAGGACAGTGATTTAATATGCATGGACATCCTATGGAAACAAATATCATAATCTATTACGACAAAGAGTTCGTTAAAAATTTTGAGGAATTAAAAACGTTGCTGGACGCCGGGGACAGACAAAAACTGTATCAGTTTTTATTGGATAAATTCGGTTTCATTTTCAAAATGAACCAGGTTTATTGGATCCGGATTGCGGAAAACAACGGACGGGACTTTTTGGAAACAGGGAAAGAAATACAGCAGGAACTGATGCGGCCGCTGTCGCACAGGCAATACCGTCTGATAGAAGGATCTTTTTCTCCATACCGGGAAGAAGAAGAGGATGTCATTTGTTCCATCTGGGATTTTTTATACGACGACGGCCGGATTTACCATAAAAAAGTGATGAGCTCCGCGGAAGTGAGCGGCTGCTCGATGATTTTAGAGAATGTTTACTGCTGCCTGGCAAGAGGACAGCATCAGATTAAATCAGAATGACAAGAACCCGGAGAATCTTATCGTATATAAATAATTATTTAATGTGACGCTGATTAAAAGATTTGTTGAAGAGGAGAGGTGTAATCATGATCACAGCAAAGCAGGCTTACGAAATTGCCAAAGAGTGGATGGGACCCTTCGCGTTAGTCAGTGCCGGTTATGAAATTGATACCCATTTTATTTTTCTCCGGGAGCATAACAGAGGGAAACTCTGGACAGACCATGCTTCTTTCTGGATTGACAAGACAAACGGCGCGTTAAAAATCGTATCGGCCATACCGGCAACAAAAGAGTTTGACCTGATGCAGCAGGGCAAACCGCTGAACCTGGCGGAGATGTGCGAATAAAACAAACGAATTATGAACATTGACTGGAATGCAACGAATTACACAAATCATTTTTCTTTCGTTCATCAATTTGGGGAGGATGTGCTGAAGCTCATTGACGCGCCGGCGGGGTCCCGGGTTCTGGATCTGGGGTGCGGCAACGGAGCACTCAGCAAAAAACTTCAGGAACTCGGTTTCCTGGTCCGGGGAATGGATGCTTCGGAAGAAATGCTTGCTGTCGCGCGGCAGCTTTTTCCGGACATCAGGTTTGAGAAAGGAGACGCCACGCAGTTTACGCTGCAACCTCCGGCAGACGTAATCTTTTCCAATGCCGTATTCCACTGGATTGACGCGGAAAAGCAGGATGCGCTGGCAGCGCATATTGCAGATGCATTGAAGCCGGGTGGCTCTCTCGTTTGTGAATTTGGCGGCAAAAATTGCGCGGAGTCAGTCCATGTCATGCTGGAGCAGTGCTTTGCAGAGCGTGGTCTGCATTACGCACGGTTTAACTATTTCCCTACGATTGCCGAATACACTGCCGTTTTAGAGCGTAACGGACTGCGTCCGGATTACGCTGCACTGTTTGACCGCCCGACACCGCAAAGTCCGGGAAAGACCGTCGTGGACTGGATAGATATGTTCGTCAGGGAGCCCTTCCGGGGAATGGAAGAAAAACAGAAGGCAGAAATCCTTCAGGAAGCGGAAAGCCGGCTGCGGCCAAAACTCTGCAAGGATGGCAGGTGGATCATCGATTATGTGCGGATTCGCGTAAGGGCGAGAAAATTATAATGCAACGCGGCTTTAACATGTACGTTTTTCTGAAAAGAGGTCTTAACATTGGATAAAGGTAATTTAGAGAAAATCAGGCAATCGGTAGTAGAAGCGGGGCTTGTGCTGGCTCATTCCAGCATGACCATCGGTACTTATGGCAACATCAGCTGCCGCGTGGATGAGAATCATATTGCCATCACACCGTCAGGCAGGGATTATGAACAGCTCACCTCCGCGGATATCGTTGTAACTGACCTGGAAGGGGGCGTCCAGAAGACTGGCAGCACAGATGGAGATCGGGAAGTGAGTGCAGATAATTCCCCCGGAAGCCAGGGCATTGCTTTGCGTCCTTCTTCGGAGCTGCCACTGCACCTGGAAATATACAAGAACTTCCCCGAAGCCCAGGCCATCGTGCATACCCACAGTGTTTACGCCAGCGCGCTGGCAGTGGCGCATAAAGATCTTCCTCCCGTCATTGAAGACCTGACACAAATTACAGGCGGTGCGGTGCGCTGTACCGACTACACGATTGCCGGGACAAAAGAACTGGGATTAAAAGCGGTGGAAGCCATGGAAGGCGGGCGCAGCGCCGCATTGCTGGCAAACCATGGAGCTGTATGTTGGGGCAGGAATATGAAAGAAGCGCTGGCAACGGCGCAGATTCTGGAAAAAGCCGCGCAGATTTACTGTATCGCCCATTCTTTTGGTTCGTCATTCCCGTTAAATGAAACTACCGTGAACACGCTGCACGATTTTTACCTGAATCATTACAGCAAAAGGCAGCGGGGAGAAGAGTGAATCATTATATCTTATTCAACCTTAACGAAAGGAACTCAGCATGAAGAAAATTTTAATCAGCAATGTTGAAATTGTTACGGACGGCCCGGCTTACAAAAAGAAGTACATCGGCATCACAGGCAATAAAATTTCCTACATTGGTATCAAAAAGCCAAAAGGCTATGAGGATGCCTATCAGATTGACGGCACAGGCAAGCTGGCTGCCGCAGGTATGGTGAACGCCCATACCCATATCGCCATGTGCCTGCTGCGCAGTTACGCCGATGATATGGCATTGATGGACTGGCTGCAGAATAAAGTTTGGCCGGCCGAAGCCGGCCTGCAGAAAGGCGACTGCTATGTGGGCACACAGCTGGGCATTCTGGAAATGCTGAAAAGCGGTACTACCGCTTACGCCGATATGTATTTCTTTATGGATGAAACGGCACAGGCTTCCAAGGAAGCGGGAATCCGCGCCTGCCTGTCCCGGGGCCTGATGGGAGACAAATATGACAAAAATGATGAGCGGCTCCAAGAAAATGTGCAACTTTACAAAGACTGGAACGGAACAGATGACGGACTGATTACCGTCATGCTGGGACCTCACGCGCCTTACACCTGCAGCAAGGAATATCTGAAGCTGTTGGTGGATACAGCCGGCGAACTGGGCTGCCAGTTGCACATGCATCTGGCGGAAACAGAACAGGAAGTGAAAGACTGCGTCAGGAATTTCGGCGTCACACCCATTAAATACGCGGACAGTTTAGGCATTCTGGACCGTGGCTGCCTGATTGCACACGGCGTATGGGTCACGGAAGAAGAAATGGATATCATGGCTGCCAAAAAGGCAAGGGTAGCCCATAATCCCCAAAGCAATCTGAAACTGGCCAGCGGAATCGCCCCTGTAGAAAAGATGCTGGCAAAAGGTATCACGGTCGGGCTTGGCACCGACGGCGCTACCAGCAACAACAATCTGGATATGCTGGAAGAAGCACGGCTCACCGCCATGCTGCACAAGGGCGTCACCTACGATCCGCTGTGCATTCCGGCAGCAACAGCCTGGGACATGGCCACATACCAGGGAGCAAAATGCCTCGGCTATGACAATCTGGGAAAACTGGAAGAAGGCTGGCTGGCGGATATCGTGCTCTATGATATGAACAAGCCCCACTGGTATCCCCGCAACAACCGCCTGAGTCTTCTGGTATACGCAGCCAATGCCGGTGATGCGGACACGGCCATTATCAACGGCAAAGTAGTAATGGAAAAAGGCGAAGTGAAATCGCTGGATGAGGAAAAGATTTATTATGAAGCTGACAGGGTAGCAAAACGACTTACAGGGAAATAAGAATACTTTAGGCAAATTTATTCCTAAAGCTTCTACTTATTTTGTTTGTTTTTATTCACAAATTGTTTTAAATTTCGTAACAATGAAACCCGAAAACGTATTATAATAATTAGATAGGGAAATTTGAATTGAAGGAAGGGGAATCAT
>JAFSPK010000138.1:0-4534 GCA_017443005.1 Acidaminococcaceae bacterium | reverse complement strand
CCGTTGGAGTGCACGCCGGAGGACGGCAGCCCTAACAAAATGTCTCCGGCCTTTACCTTTTCTCCGGTGATCATCTTGCTGCGTTCCGCCACGCCCACGCAGAAGCCGGCAATGTCGTATTCATCTTTTGCGTAAAAACCGTGCATCTCCGCGGTCTCGCCGCCGATCAGGGCACAGCCGCTTTCCCGGCAGGCGTCCGCCACGCCTTTGACGATGTCTGCCACCTTCTGGGAATCCACCTTGTCCACCGCGATGTAATCCAAAAAGAACAGCGGCTCCGCGCCCTGCACCAGGATGTCGTTGACGCACATGGCTACCGCGTCCTGACCGATGGTACTGTGATTATTGGTTAGAAACGCAAATTTTAATTTTGTGCCCACGCCGTCCGTACCGGACACCAGGATGGGTTCTTTGTACTTTTTCGTGTCCAACGCAAACAGACCGCCAAAGCCGCCCAGGTCGCCGATGACCTCCGGCCGGTAACTGGCCCGCACGCTGTCCTTCATCAGTTCTACCGCACGGTTGCCGGCGTCAATGTCAACGCCTGCGTCCGCATAGGTCAGCTGCTTCTTTTCTTCGCTCATGAAAGCCTCCTGTAACCTCTTCCCATTACAACCTTTTGAGTCCTGTGTTTTCGCTCCTATCATCTTGTGCCGGGCCTGCAACCAGACAAAAAACTATAAAATGCCACAGCACAATCAAATCCTTATTCGCCACGGACAGCCGCCAGCTTTGCTGCTTTTGCCGCCACTTCTTCCTGCATCTTCACTCTGTAGGCCGCCAGTTTTTCCACCAGTTCCGGATGGGCACCGGCCAGGATTTCCACGGCAAAAATAGCCGCGTTCTTCGCCCCGTCGATAGCCATGGTAGCCACCGGCACGCCGGAAGGCATCTGCACAAAGCTGAGCAGCGCATCCATGCCCTTTAACGGTCCGCCGCTGATGGGAATCCCGATAACCGGCAACGTAGTATAGGCCGCGATGACGCCACCCAGATGGGCTGCCAGCCCTGCCGCAGCGATGATCGCTTCCACGCCCCTGTCCCGGGCACCGGCCGCAAACTCGTGCACCTGGTCCGGCGTGCGGTGGGCGGAAGCCACAACCACTTCAACTTCAACTCCAAACTCTTTCAACGTTTTCTCAGCTGGTTCCAGGATGGGCCAGTCTGAATTACTTCCCATGATAATGGCTACTTTCATTTTGTTTTCCCCTTTTCCCGTATACCAATTCTGAACAATGCGGTTCTGCAAACCGCACAGCATACCGCAACACTTTTTCATTTTGGGTATACGAAACAGACCTTACGTCAGCGTAAAGTTATTCATAGTAATTTTACCAATATGCCGGAACAGTGTCAATCAAATTGTAGCCGTTGCTACATTATATTTGCACGATATTTACATGAAAAAGAAATACCGGCATAATGCCCGCGCGTTTTGCAACGCGCAGACCCTTATACCGGTGTCCCTCTCCCCTGAATTACGGTTTAAAAAACAGCAGCTCCGTATCTTTTAACTGCTTCCGCAACGCTTTCATAAACTTTGGTCCGGGATCCACTTTGCCGTGAAAGTATCCTTCCACGTTTTCTTTAAACAGACCGCTGCTCTTCGCCAACGTCTGCTGGTAATGCCCCCACACATAACGCACCGTCGGGTATTTTTCCCGCAGGTAACGGATCAGCAGCACATTGGCCTGCAATTGTGCCGGAGTCAGGTCTTCTTTCCTGTCAGTGCCGCCCACGTTCTCGATGCCGATAGCGCACCAGTTGTATCCGATAGCATGGCGGTCCAGCATGGTCTCCGGCGTGAGGCGGAAAATAGTGCCGTCCCTGTCTACCAGAAACTGGGAGCAGACATTCAACGTGCCGTCTTTTCTGACTTCCTTATAAAAATAATCATACACCCCGTCAGTCTCCGGCGATTCCGTCCAGTGCACGATGACCGCCTGAGGAACAATCTCCGTAAATTCCTCCCCGTAATGCAGAAATGCATACTCCCGTGTCAGCTGTTTGCGGTATTCTGTCAGTCGCACTGGCCTGTCGATGATAACGGGAGCTGTGACAGTACGAAGGGATGTTGATGCCTCGTTTGCTTCGCTTTTTACAGTTGACAAATCCGCTGTTTTTCCTTTGTCCGTCGTATTCTTACCACCGGATGCAAAAACCGGTAAGCAAAACAGCAAAGCAAACATAACTATAAGCAGTCGTTTCATCGTCGTGCCTCTCACACAAACTTAAACAGATTCAGACCTGTCACCTTTTCGTCCAGCAGCCGCTCTACCTTTCCCGGCAGCGTGCGCACGATTATTTCACCGGTAGCACCGATGCGACACTCGTTCAGATGACCGCCCACAATCTGCATCTCTTTATTGCAGAGATTAATGTGCAGATGCAGGTACACCGCCCCGTCCTTTTGGGTAATATTGCCCAGGAGGGATGTGATCTCCATGGGCCCGTTTAATTCCGTTTTGTGATACTCCCGCTGCCCCACGTCATACAATCCGATCACTGCGTGATCCGCCGCACCGATTCCCTCTACGCTGCCCAGCGCGATTTTTTCCTTTTCACACAGCGCCTGCAGGGACGCGATAATCTCTTCGCCCTTGTCCAGACGGACTACAAACGTATCCGCAAATTTCTGAAATTCCATAATGGTACCTCCGTGTTTAAGATTGCCTTGTTTTTACCGCTTCGCCCACAGAATCGTTCCAGGCAATATACTCGTTTTTATCCAGTTCCAGGGCAAACTTCCAGCCATTATCCAACTCACAGAGAATGACATGCTTTTCATTCACCGCCGGATTGCCGCCCAACACAGCGCCAATCACACCCCAGACCGGGCCACCGGCAAGATATCCGGCTAATGCGCCTGTCATCTTTCTGTCAGGAGAAACAAGAGTTTCGGCCGTAACCTCTTCATACCGGACGACGGATTTGGCTATGCTGTGCTTCTGCACCGTCAGTGCATCAAATTTATAATCGTAGTACTGAACATCAAAATCATTGTCAAAGAAATGTTGGGCAATCCCAGCCACTTCAATATTCGGATCCTTGATCCCGCCTAAATACTTTGCCATGATACTTCCTTTCCGCTGTCCCTAAAAACCTCTTTACGGGCAGCATAATCTTTTTGACATAATCAAGCTGATTCCTGTAAAATTAGTCGTAAGAATAATTACACAGATTACTGTAAGTGTTATGAGTTCTTCTATATTTTATATTATACCACGAGGTTGACCATGAGCATAAAAGAAAATCAGCTGGCCGAACTGGCCGCGCAATTGGATAAATGCAGTTCCTGTCATCTGCGGGGCGACTGTCAGGCCCCCGTAGGCTGGTACGGTTGTCCGGACAGCCCCATCGTGTTTATTGGCGAAGGTCCCGGCGGCGTGGAGGATGATTACGGCTGCCCGCTGATCGGTCCTTCCGGCCAGCTTCTGGACAAGGCCCTGTGGTCGGTCCAGATGACAAGGGACAGGGTACTGACCACCAACATCGTAAAATGCCGCCCCAAAGGCAACCGGACACCGGACCTCGCGGAAGCGGATTTCTGCGCCAAAATCTGGCTGGAGCGGGAGCTCGCTATTCTGCAGCCAAAAGTGATTGTGGCGTTAGGCAGCGTCGCCATGCACTACTTAGGCGACCCCGCCATGCGCATAACCCGGCAACGGGGCAAATGGTTCAAAACGCCTCAGGGTTACGACTGCATCGCCACCTTCCACCCCTCGTACATTTTGCGTCAGTACGGACACGCCCAGGTACAGGCCAAGTGGGACGTGTACCACGATCTGCAGCTGGCCCGGGCCAAAGCGACAGAAGCCTGCCCGGACTATAACCTTTGTTCAGGGAAACCGGTGGACTTGTTTGCGGAATTCCAAAAGAGAAACCTGTAACAGGACTGCAGCCGGCAAAAGATTATCACATATTATCAAATTACGTATTATCAAAGTACAGACAGCGGATAGTTTATAACTGAATTTTTTATAATAACTGCTGATAAAAAAGACGAAACAGTAAACATAGCATAACCATGCTTTCCGTTTCGTCTTTTGCTTTTGTCCGCTTGTTACACTTCCTGCCCCGGCATTCGTTTCAGGTTGTTATCGCGCTGGTTCTGTTTCGACGGATTCTGCTTCTCCTTCGGCGTAATTTTAATCTTCGTGTCCCCGTCATGGAAAAAGTCATTCAGCAGCGAATTGATTGCTTCTATAAACATATACACCAAAAACATCACCGCGATTTTTTCCAGAAGATCCTCAAAAAAAGAAGAATCTTTCCGGGACCTTGCGCTGCCGGAACGGTCAGACGTATCCGGTTTCTTCTTTTCCACTTCCGGAATAGATGTGTTGTTGGGCGCGGCTTCCGCCAGCTGCCTTACCACTGCGGTCCGGGGGGCGGCAGAAGCATAAGCAGAGGCGGACATTGCTGCCGTCGAGCTAAAAAATACAGAAAGAGATAGCAGAACAGGTAAAACCATCTGTTTCTTCAGTTTCATGTCAGTTCCCTCCGTAAAATCACCTTTTATGTATTCTACTAT
>JAFSPK010000137.1:0-20839 GCA_017443005.1 Acidaminococcaceae bacterium | reverse complement strand
GTAAAGAAAGGCCGTCAGGAAAACCCGATGCTGCACTGCGGCATCTGCGGCGAACACGGCGGCGATCCCTCTTCGGTAGCATTCTGTCAGGAACTGGGCCTGGACTACGTGTCCTGCTCACCCTTCCGTGTACCGATTGCCCGGCTGGCAGCAGCCCAGGCAGCGATTAACCTGAAGAAAAAATAGAGTTTCTGCCACAGGCGGATTTGCGTAAAAGCAAACCGCCTGTTTTTTATTTATTAAAATGCATAAAGATTTAATAATTATGCAAAAAATAACTTGACAGAAAAGATAAATTCATCTATTATAATGTTTAATCATACTGTTTACATTTTTATTATGCAAGAACCGAGGTCAATCATGACAAAAGTTTTTATTGACGGTAGTTCCGGGACGACCGGATTACGAATTCGTGAAAGATTATGCAATCGAAAAGACATAGAACTGATTGCTTTAGATGAAGCGCGCCGCAAGGAGGCTGGGGCAAGGCGGGATGCTTTCCAAAAAGCAGACGTGGCATTTCTCTGCCTGCCTGACGCGGCTGCCATTGAAGCGGTGGATTTGGCAAAAGACAGCGGGGCGGTCATCATCGATACTTCCACCGCCCACCGGACTACTGCAGGCTGGACCTATGGCATGCCGGAACTGACCGGGTACAAAGACAAAATAGCAAAAGCAAAATATATTGCCAACCCCGGCTGCCACGCCAGCGGGTTTATCGCACTGGTGGCTCCGCTGGTGGAAAATGGTGTGTTGGCAAAAGATACATTGCTGACATGCTTTTCTCTGACAGGCTATTCCGGTGGTGGGAAAAACATGATCGCAGAGTACGAGGATCCGCAGCGAAGCCCGCTGTTAAACGCCCCCAGGCAATATGCACTGGGTCAGATGCATAAACACCTGAAAGAGATGAACGTGGTCTGCGGATTGGAAAACGCGCCGGTGTTCTGCCCCATCGTGGCGGATTTTTACAGTGGCATGGAAGTGACGGTGCCCCTGTTCAAAAAAGATCTGCAGGGTTCCATGGCAGATGTCCGACGAATTTATGCGGAGTATTACACGGGTCCCCTGATTCATTTTAATGAAGCAGCAGACGAAAAAGGTTTCCTGTCCGCAGCGGCCTTCAGCGGACGTGACAACATGGAAATTACCGTGACAGGCAACGAAGACAGGATCCTGCTGGTGTCACGTTTTGATAATCTGGGCAAAGGGGCGTCCGGCGCGGCCATCCAGAATATGAACATCGTGCTGGGACTGCCGGAGACAGAAGGCCTGGAAATTTAACAGACAGATTAACAGGCAGGGCCAGGGTAAATATGCACTGCCTGCACGAAAGCCGGAACGGCTTTAGAATCGGAGGAGAATCATGATTAAACAGATAGAAGGCGGCGTCTGCGCCGCAAAAGGGTATACAGCCGGTGGTATCTACTGCGGTATCCGGAAACGGAACGACAAAAACGATCTGGCGCTGATATTCAGCAAAGTTCCTGCCCATGCGGCGGCAGTGTACACAACCAACCTGGTGAAGGGCGCCCCCCTTACCGTCACTAAACAGCACATCGCCGACGGTATCGCCCAGGCAGTGATCTGCAACAGCGGCAACGCCAATACCTGCAACAGTGACGGCCTGGAAATTGCGGAAAAGATGAGCACTCTGGCAGCGGGGCAGCTGGGAATCAGTCCCCGGGATGTGATCGTTGCATCTACCGGCGTCATCGGGCAGAAGCTGAACATCACCCCGGTGGCTGACCATATCGGCGAACTGGCGGCAGCGCTGTCGCCGGAGGGGGAAGACGAAGCGGCCAAAGCAATCATGACCACGGATCTGGTGATGAAAAAAATAGCGGTGGAGTTTGAAATTGACGGCAAGATCTGCCGCCTGGGGGGCATCGCCAAAGGCAGCGGCATGATCCATCCCAACATGGCCACCATGCTGGTATTCCTTACTACCGACGCAGCCATTTCTGCCCCTATGCTGCAGAAAGCGCTGAGTCACGATGTGCAGAAAACGTTCAATATGCTCAGCGTAGACGGGGACACCTCAACTAACGATATGGTGACCATTATGGCCAACGGTCTGGCAGGAAATTCGGAAATTGCGGAAGAGGGCCCTGCCTTCGATACCTTCATGAAAGCGCTGAACACGGTTACGATTTCCCTGTGCCGCACGATTGCCGGCGACGGGGAAGGCGCGACCAAACTGCTGGAATGTGACGTGACCGGCGCCGCTGATGAAAAAACGGCTGCTGTGGTAGCCAAAAGCGTTATAACCAGCAGCCTGCTGAAAGCCGCCATGTTCGGCGCCGACGCCAACTGGGGCCGTGTGCTCTGCGCCATCGGGTACAGCGGAGCGGACCTGGATGTGAACAAAGTGGACGTTGCGTTTAAATCGGCAAAAGGGATTCTGCCGGTGTGCAAAAACGGGGCAGGGGTTGATTTCTCTGAAGAGTTTGCCAAAGAAGTGCTGCTGGAAAAAGAAATCACGATCTTGGTGAACCTGAACAGCGGAAATGCCGGTGCCACTGCCTGGGGCTGCGACCTGACGTATGATTATGTGAAGATCAACGGCGACTACAGATCATAACTTTTCTGTGTATCAGCCAAATGGGGGAGAGTATGGAATATACCTATTCAAACGCGGAGCGTGCCCAGATTCTGGTGCAGGCGCTGCCATATATTAAAAAGCACAACGGGAAAATCATCGTGATCAAATACGGCGGCAACGCCATGATCAACGAAACCCTGAAGTTGCAGGTCATGGAAGACATCGTACTGCTCTGGCATGTAGGCATTAAAATCGTGCTGGTGCACGGTGGCGGGCCGGAGATCAACGACCTGATGAAACGGCTGGGGAAAAAAGCGGAATTTGTAGACGGCCTGCGGGTCACCGATAAAGAGACCGTGGACATTGTGGAGATGATCCTGGCCGGTAAAGTCAACAAATCCCTTGCCAACCTGCTGCAGATGCACGGCGGGAACGCCATCGGGCTTTCCGGCATAGACGGGCACCTGATCAAGTGCAAAATCAAAGACCCGCGTCTGGGTTTTGTGGGGGAAGTGACCGAAGTTAACGAAAAACCCATTCTTGACCTGCTGGAAAAAGGTTACATCCCGGTGGTTTCCACCGTAGGCTGCGACGATCAGGGAAATGCCTACAACATCAACGGCGATACGGCGGCGGCCTGCATCGCTGGGGCTCTGAAAGCCGAAACCTTTATTCTCATGACGGATGTGCCGGGCATTTTGCGGGACAAGGACGATGACAAGACGCTGATTCCGGCGGTCACCGTCGCGGAGACTAAAAAGCTGAAAGAAGAAGGCATTATTGCCGGCGGCATGCTGCCAAAGGTGAAATGCTGTGAAGACGCCATTGAAAAAGGCGTAAAAAATGTAATTATTATGGACGGGCGCGTGCCCCATTCCATCCTGATGGAACTGCTGACGGATGAAGGCGCAGGCACCATGGTGACAGGGGAGTGAGAACATGAGCAAACTGCAGGAACTGGACAACAAATACGTAGCCAATACCTACGCGCGGTTTCCGGTGGAAATCGTCAGCGGCAAGGGAAGCATTGCCAAAGATACAGACGGTAAAGAATACATCGACATGGGCTCCGGCATCGGGGTGACCAGCTTCGGCATCGCCGACGACATCTGGAAACAGGCAGTCATCGACCAGCTGGGCAAGGTGCAGCACATGTCCAACCTGTATTACACGGAGCCCTGCGTGAAACTGGCGGAGCTGCTCTGCGAGAAGACAGGCATGAAGAAGGTGTTCTTCAGCAATTCCGGCGGGGAAGCCAACGAATGCGCCATTAAGGTGGCGCGGAAATACGCGGCGGAGAAAAAAGGGCCGGAGTATTACACCATCCTCACCCTGTGGAACAGCTTCCACGGGCGTACCCTTACCACCCTGGCCGCAACCGGGCAGGACCATTACCACGAACTGTTCCAACCTCTGACTCCCGGTTTTGTCCATGCCACTGCCAACGATCTGGTCAGTGTGCAAAAGCTGGTGGAAGCCCATAAAGTGGCGGGCATCCTGATTGAATGCATCCAGGGCGAAGGCGGCGTGAACCCGCTGACGGCAGAATTCATTCAGGGCGTGGACGCTATCTGTCACGAAAAGGATATCGTGTTCATGGTGGACGAAGTGCAGACCGGCAACGGCCGCACGGGCAAACTGTATTCGTATATGAACTTCGGCGTGAACCCGGACGTGGTGACAACGGCCAAAGGCATCGGCGGCGGCCTGCCGCTGGGCGCCTGCCTAATGGGCGAAAAAGTGGAACACGTGCTGGGACACGGGGACCACGGCTCTACCTTTGGAGGCAACCCGGTGGCCTGCGCAGGAGCGGTGAGCATTATCAACCGGCTTGACGATGCGTTTTTGGCGGAAGTACAGCGGAAAGGGAAAATCCTTTTCAGCGCGCTGGAAGGGGCGCCCGGTATCGAATCGGTAACCGGCCTGGGCATGATGTGCGGTGTGAAACCGGTGAAGCCCGCCGCGGATGTGGTGAAAAAGTGCATTGAAAAAGGTGTGCTCTGCCTGACGGCCAAGGACAAGGTCCGCCTGCTGCCGGCGCTGAATATGCCGGAAGAGGTTCTGGTGAAGGCAGTGAATATTATAAAAGAGGCCTGCGCGGAATAAGGTGAAAAATAAAGAACGGCTTGCAGATGAACTGCAGGCCGTTTTTTTAATTCCTGTCTCAATCAGTAATTTTTACTCCACTGGATGCGACTCGATATTAATCATCAAATGTAAGTCCTTGCCGGATTCGTAACTGTCAATCACTGAATTGACGATACCAAGGATGTTCTTCAGTCTCTTTTCACTAAGGCCGTCCAGCCGTTTGATAAGTTCTTCCAGCTGCGGTTTGTCTTTGCCGATGGTGACGGTTACTGTATCATCCGGCTCGTCAGGACCTATGGTGATGACCTTTAATCCCATCAGTTCAGCCGGTGTGGTATCTAATGCAGCGGCAAAAGCGGCGATCTTTGCCTGGGGGATGTCGTTCTCGCCGGATTCAATTTTGGCAATGGTAGAGGTAGATTTGTAGCCCAGTTTTTGCGCCAGTTCCTGCTGCGTCATGTGCAACGCGATGCGTCTTGCCCTGATATTCTCATATAATTCCAACATTGTGAAAGCCTCCCTTCCAGTAAGGTTATCATACCACGTTTATTATTTAAAATCAATAAAAATATTTTTTTGAAAAAAACACTTGACTTTAAATCAATATTGTGTTACAATCGCAAAGTGACTTAAAATCATATAAGCGATGGAGTAAGACATCATAAATGCCAGAAAGCAGGCTGGTGCTATTTTTTTGCGCTGTAGAATGATTAATAATCATAAAACGCCTATAACAAGAAGAGGGGGAAACGATGGGATTCAAGACAAGTTATAAACCGACAACGCTGCGAGACATGCTTCCCTATTTGCGAAATGTGAAGCAACGAGGGGAGGAAACGGTGGCCGCCTGCCCGGTCTGCGAGGCGGGGGACAGTAACGGGCACCATCTGTATATAAGGGAGTCTGACGGGACGCTTCTGGCGTACTGTCAGAAGTGCAACGCAAAGCTTCCGGAGATTATCAAAGCGTTAGGCATCAAACCGAAAATCATAAAAGAAGAAATGCCGGAAATAACGGAAGAATACGACCATGTGTACAAAAACCCGGACGGCACGGTAGCTTACTGGAAACACCGTGTTAAGTATGCGGACGGCAGTAAGGACTTCCGGTTCCGTTATGTAGACGAAAGCGGCAAAACCGTATTTAAAAAACCGGCCAGCTGCAACAACCTGTACAACCTGGACCTGCTGGAGCGGGCCGACGCGGACGACTGCCTTTATATTGTGGAAGGCGAAAAGTGCGCCGACGCCATGGTACGTCACGGACTGTTGGCTACCACCGGCAACACCGGGGCACAAAAGAAAGTAAAGCTTTCCAAAACCGACCTGCACTACCTGGAAAAGTTCAGCGACATCGTGCTGATTCCGGATCACGATGGCAGCGGCGCGGACTATGCAAAGGCCTGGCCGGTACCGGTGGAGGTGCTGCAGCTGGCGGAAATCTGGCCCGAGTGTCCCGAAAAAGGAGATGTGGCGGATTATTTTGCCCTGGGCGGAGATCCGGAGAAACTGTCCGTATTTGTTGACTACAGCAATGTAACAAGGAAAGAGCTCATCGGCATGCGGTTCTTTGAATCCCTCTATGCCATAAAGAACGAAAACCGCAGGCAGTACGCCGTATCCATGGCAGAGCAACGGGCACAGGAACTGAATATTTCCCGGCAGTTCAGCAAAGGCTGGCAGACCTTTCTGCGCAGCAAGGCAAAAGCGGGAGCTGTGGTTGTGAACGGGACGAACTTCCCGGAACAGCCCCTTACGTTAAACGCCGGGGAGTGGATTGCAAATGAAGACGGCGTGAAACGGATGGTACAGGACCGAAACGGAAATATGAAAGCGGGGTACGCCTCCCATCTGCCGGTGCTGCCGTTGGAGATTTTACAGAATACCGACGAGGGTACGGAAAAGATCCGGATCGGCTTTTATAAATACGGTAAGTGGAACAACATTCTGGTTCCCCGTTCCACCGTTGCCAGCAACGTGAAGATCGTGGAACTGGCGGATATGGGGCTGGACGTGACCAGCGAAAGCGCCAAACTGCTTGTGAAATATCTGGCAGACGTAACCGCCTTGAACATGGACGCGATACCGGTGGTAAAGTCCTGCCGTCATATGGGCTGGGCAGGGGAAGCGTTCCTTCCTTATACGGATGCGATTAAGCTGGACAGCGAGATGCAGTACAAAGACCTGGTCGATTCCGTCAGCAACAGGGGTGACCTGCAAGCCTGGATAAAGTACACCAGGGAACTGCGTAAGAACAAAGTGCTGCGGCTGCTCATGGGTGCATCCTTTGCCAGTCCGCTGATCGCCAAAGTGAACGCGCTGCCTTTTGTGTTCCACCTGTGGGGCGGCACCGGTACCGGCAAGACGGCGGGGGTCATGGCGGCGGCAAGTATCTGGGGAGATCCGCGCCCCGGCAGGCTGATGCGGACCATGAACATGACCGCCAACAGCATGATGCAGATGGCTTCCGTGTTGCGGAACCTGCCCTTTTTCGGCGATGAGCTGCAGACCATCAAAAGCCGGTTTGAAAACTATGACAAACTGATCATGCAGGTAACGGAAGGCATCAACCGGGGCCGCATGACCGATACGGCGTTGCAGCAGCAGATGACCTGGGAGAACGCTTTCGTGTTCACCGGCGAGGAGCCCTGTACCCAGAACATGTCCGGCGGCGGCGTAAAGAACCGTGTCATTGAGATTGAATGCACGGATAACGTGGTGGAAAACGGCAACGGCGTGGTGAATTTCATCAATCAAAATTATGGGCTGGCCGGGCCGGAATACATCCGGCTGCTGCCGGGGTACCCGGTTCAGGAACTGTTTGAGAGGAAGATGAAAAACATCCTGGACGCAACCGGGACCTCCGAAAAGCAGGCGATGGCCATGGCACTGATCATGACAGCGGATACGCTTTCCGGGCTGACGTTCTATCCCAGCGAAGCGGCGCTGACGGTGGAAGACGTAAAACCGTTCCTGAAGGTGCAGACCGATATCGATGCGGCGGAACGGGCTTACCGGGAGATCATGGGTGTCATCCTGGAACACGAAGTGAACTTTAAGCCGGATGTGAACACAGCACGGTGGGGCCGGATGGGATCCTCGTGTGTGGAGATTAACAAGACGTTGCTGGTGCGCGAGTTGCAGAATATCGGCTTCAACTTTGACGCTGTGAAAAAGCAGTGGGCGAAACAGGGGTATCTGCTGAAGAATGCAAGCAATAAATATGCCAGCCATATGCAGATTGATGGTGAAAATGGTTATTACGTTCGTCTGAAATTTGACCTTGCTGCCTGAAATATGACGAAAGGTAGGATTGTAGGATAAAGGTAGGAATTCAAAATGCGCCATCCATGCAGTTTTGAACCAAAATTCCTACATTCCTACATTTTTACAGAAATAATTTAAATCAGAATTCATGCTTGTGTGTGTATTTTAATTGTTTATATGTTTCCACTGTCTTTCAAAAAGAAGGTAGGAACGTAGGAATATTTACCTAAAGCCGCATGATTGCTAAGATTTTAATTCCTACATAATTTTTACATAAAATTCTGTGTAACAAATAACGAGACAATCAAGGAGGAAGAATGGAATTACGTGAGTATCAGTACGATTTAATCAATAATATCCGCAACGAAATCATAAAAGAAAAGAGAACCATCTGCGCCGTGCTGGGTTGCGGCGGAGGCAAGTCTGTCATCCAGGGGAAGATCGCCCAGTCTGTCACACAAAAAAAGAACGAAGTGTTGTTCATCGTGCACCGGAAGGAACTGTGCCGGCAGATTGAAAACACCTTCCGCAAGTGCGGCGTGGATTTCGATTACTGCACGGTAGGCATGGTGCAGACACTATGCAGACGGGTTCCCAAGTTAAAGGAACCGAAACTGATCCTGGTGGACGAGTGCCACCACATTTTAAGCAACAGTTACCGGAAGATTATAGACAGTTTTCCCAATGCCGTTGTGGTAGGCTTCACTGCCACGCCGGTACGTATGAATGAAGGCGGGCTGGGGGATGTGTTCGAAAGCCTGATAGAATCTGTCAGCACGAAATGGCTGATAGAAAACCACTATCTGGCCCCGTATAAATATTACGGCGTGGACCTGGCGGACACCCGAAACCTGCATACAAAGAACGGTGAGTTCATTCCGGACGAAGTAGAACATCTGATGGCCCGGAGCGTGATATACGGAAGTACCGTGGAGAATTGGAGGAAGTTTGCAGACGGCAGGCAGACCATTGTGTATTGCAGCAGTATCAATACCAGCAAGGAGACGGCTCAGGCTTTTCAGGAAGCCGGAATAACAGCAGCGCATCTGGACGGCACAACCGGTAAAGCAGAAAGGGACCAGACCGTGGCGGATTTTCGCAGCGGAAAAATCAAAGTACTGTGCAACGTGGATCTGTTCGGGGAAGGATTTGACGTGCCGGACTGTGAGGCGGTGGTGTTATTGAGGCCGACCCGGTCTCTGGCATTACACATTCAGCAGTCTATGCGCAGCATGCGGTACAAAGAGGGGAAAACGGCGATCATCCTGGACCATGTGGGAAATTATACCCGGCACGGCCTGCCGGATGATGAGCGGGAATGGACGTTAGAACCGAAAAAACAGAAAATGAGATGCAAATCTAAAGTAAAGACCTGTCCGAACTGTTTCGCTGTAGTGCCTGCCGGAGAGCCGGTCTGCCCGAATTGCGGATACAGGTTTAAGGAAGAACGAAAAACCCCGGAGGTAATTGAAGGAGTGATGCTGCAGGAAATATCCTCTCTGCCTTATTACGATTATAAAAAATGCAGGACCTTTGAAGAGTTGGACCGGTTCCGCAAGGCTAAAAAATATAAGTTCTGCTGGACAATCCACCGGGCCCTGGAGATGCATATCCCGATTCCGGATAAGTATTCCAGACTGGCAGACAGGCTGAGGGCTGGATAACTAATTTACGTTTTAAAAATATTGCCCAGAGGGTGAGACAGCGAAAAAGATGACAAAAACTTAAAGAAAAATAAAGTTTTTGTTATGAATAACTTAAACTTTGTTTTTCAAAAAGTTTGAGTTATGCTTTTTGCTAAAGGAGGCGCCCTTCTGGAAGCCTATATGTTTTACGAAATTAAACGGTACGATGTAAAAGGAAAAGCTGAACTGAAGACTCTCGGAAAATACTACATTGTGGACACGGGCCTGCGGAATTATCTGCTCGGTTACCGCGATATGGATACCGGACATATTATTGAAAATATTGTTTACTTTGAGCTTTTGAGAAGGGGCTTTGATGTGGCGATCGGGAAGGTCGGGGAGAAAGAGATCCTCTTCATCGCAAAGAGGGATACCGAATCACAGTACAGGGTAGGCAATTCATACTTTTTAGGGCGAGGGGGTGAGAAAGATCCGGTAGTAGCGGTTGAATGGTGGAGAAAAGCGGCAGAGCAGGGTCATGCTAAAGCCGGGCACAATTTGGGTACGGCATATTATCACGGCGACGATGTGCCAATGGATAAGGAAGAAGCGGCTAAGTGGCTAAAAATTTAACCCCGACGCATACTGTCGCATTTACACTCTTCAATTTTTCCAATGCATGTGTTATAATATATGCAAACATTAGTTTTTATATTAAGGGTGTCTATATAATTCGGGGGATTACGTATGCCTAAAGATAATTCTTTTAAAAAGGATTAGGGAGAAATCGTTATCTATCAGACCGAAGATGGAAAAACAAAAATTGATGTTCGATTTATTGATGAAACGGTTTGGCTGACTCAACAGCAACTGGGAGAGTTATTTCAAAGTAGTAGATCATATACGAGCGTGCTGATGCAGAAAAACCGTTCATGGGTTTTACTGCGTTTTCCGGTGGTTTTCCTACAGCTATGGAAAAGTGAGTTATGAATTAAGAAATTTAATTAGATTTAGTTGTTCAAAATAGTGTATAATAGGTAAAATATTAATTTAAACATAATTGATATTTTTCGGAAAGGATATTGAATGAATTACTTGGACGAATTAAAGAATCTTGTAAATCGTTTTCATGCGAATATTGCTTTTTACAAAGATACCAACAATGCCTATAATGAACACTCCTGCAGAATTGAATATATTGATCCGCTTTTAAAGCTTTTAGGTTGGGATGTGGCAAATGAAAAAGGATTGGCGCCACAATACCGTGAAGTAATTGCAGAGAATTACTCGACTCCTACAGACAGGCCGGATTATACAATTACCCTTAGGGGTGTACCTAAGTTTTTTGTTGAAGCTAAAAAGCCTGCTGTTGACATTACAAAAGAATCTGCGCCTGCAATACAGGTAAGAAAATATGGGTGGAACGCAAACCATAAACTATCCGTATTAACTAATTTTGAATATATAGCTATTTATGAAACATCATATCTTACACATGAAACGGATAATTGTTCGGTAGCAAGATACCGCTTATTTCACTATTCAGAATACGTGGAAAAGTTTAAAGAGCTTTCACAATTAATATCACGGGATGCGGTGTTTTCAGGGGAATTTGATGCTTATGTAAACAAGTATTTTCCTGCGACAGATGCGCAGACGGTGCAAGTTGACACTTTATTTTTAACCCAGATTAACAAATGGCGGGTTGATTTAAGTAATGAATTATATTCCAGAAAAGGCAGATATTTGTCGTTAGAAGTTTTAAATGATGTTGTCCAAGAGTTTATTAACAAAATAGTATTTTTAAGAATTTGCGAAGATAAAAATTTGCCAGTATACCACAGCTTAAAAGACACCGTTACAGATGAGGAACAACTAAAAGATAAATTAGAAGAATTAATCCGATTGGCAGATCGTCGTTATAATTCAGGAATCTTTTCTGGTGGGGAAATAATATTTGATTTATCCTGCAGCGTTATTAAGGACATGATTGAAAGTTTATATTATCCGCAAAGTCCTTATTTGTTTAATATTATTGAACCTAATTTATTAGGGAAAATTTATGAAATGTTTTTGACTGAGCAGTTGGTATTGCTGGATAATGGGAAGATAGGATTAGGCAAAAAGAAAGAGTGTAAAAACAGATCAATAGTCACTACGCCAATTGAAATCGTAAAATATATGGTTGAAAAAACTCTGTCGAGAGTTTGTCAGGGGAAAACACCATCCGAGATAGTTAACATTAAAATTGCAGATATTGCTTGCGGTTCTGGCATATTCTTAGAAGAAGCTTTTGCCTATTTGCAGGATTATTGTGTACAATGGTATATCGATAATAAGGAATTTCAATATTTGGAGGAAATAGGTACCGGTCTTTATAAATTGCCTATTGAAACAAAAAAGGCAATTCTTTGTTCTTGTATTTTTGGGATTGATATTGATATTCATGCAGTTGAAGTTGCTAAGTTTTCTTTGTTGATTAAGTTAATAGAAAATGAAACAGCTCCCTCTGTTCTTACGGAAATGCCTATTCTTCCGGATTTAATCGCAAATATTTATTTTGGTAATGCGCTTGTAGGCAATTCTGAATTTAATGAAGTAGTTACAGATAAACAACAGATGTTGGATATAGCCCCGTTTGATTGGGAAACAATTAATAATGGGGAAAAATTTGATGTAATTATCGGTAATCCGCCATATGTAAGCACAGAAGACATGCACGCGTTGTTGCCATATTATGAATTTGAAATATATAAAAAGAAGTATAAATCTTCTTACAAACAATTTGACAAATATTTTATTTTTATAGAAAGAGCGATTAACAAAATTGAACAAGATGGTTATATCTGTTTTATTGTGCCAAATAAGTTTTTCAAAATTAATTCCGGAGAAAAATTGCGAGCGCTAATTGCAAAAGAGCATTTGTTGGTTAGTATGATTGATTTTGGCGATGCGCAGTTGTTTGAAGATAAAACTATTTACAGTTCTATTATTCTTTTGCGTAAAAAGGCTCAAACTAATTTCTGTTATAGTAATGTTGGTTCCGTCAATGATCTTTGGGCAGGGGAAAAAATTAGAACTATTGAATTCCATTCATCTGTTTTAAATGAATATCCGTGGAGATTAACAACGGATTTCGAGTTTTTAAGAATGCTGCAAAAATTAGATAATATTTCAGTACCGCTTACCAAGTATGTTGATATTTTTAATGGAATTCAAACAAGCGCTGAAAGACCGGTTCCTATTTATTGGTTTTCTTCTGATGAAGTGATAGAAGAAAATGAAACAGAACTTGTTATTTACAGAGATGGGAAAAAATGTAAAATAGAGAAAGCGTTGTTGCGTCCCTTTTTTAAGCCAGCTAAAAAGCATGAAAAAGGATTGAATTCATATAGCCTTCTTTCGACTGATAAACGTATTATTTTCCCTTATGATGAAGAGGGGAAATTAATCCCAATAAGTAAAATGATAGAAGACTATCCCGGTACATATAACTATCTTAAGTCATACTATAATCGGTTAGTTCCGAAGACTGTATCGGAAGCAGGGATTCGAGATGTTCCAAACGCAACGGAGGATACATGGTATCAATATGGGAGGTCACAGGGGTTGACCGCTTTCATAAATAATCCAAAACTAATTGTTGGCATACTTAGCAAAGAACCAATGTACGCCATGGATAATGAAGATATGTTGATAGCTTCTGGCGGGACGGCAGGATATTGTGCAATTAGCAAAAAGAATAGTAGTCCATATTCCCTTGAATATATTCAAGCCTGGCTTTCAAGTCCTATAACCGAAAGAATACTTGAAATTACTGGTAGCGATTTTGAAAATGGTTTTATTGCCCGTGGAACTTTCATTCTGAAAACACTGCCCTTTGTTGAATTAGATTTTGATGACCCAAAGCAAAAGCATATTCATGACAGAGTTACTTCTGCAAGCAGAGAAATATATAAGATTAATCATGAATTAGCAGTTGGGCCGGCAAAACGTGTTGCGTTTTTGTTGTGCCAGCAAAAGGAATTATTAATAAGAGAAATACAGGAGCTGATCAGAAAAATATATTACCTTGAATTTTAAGTGAGGAAGCAGATGAAACTCAAGGAAGACAGTTCAGAAAAAAAGTTAAGAGGGGCCTATTATACGCCGTTATTGTTGTCTGACGCAATGGTGAGATTGTTTGCGAAAAATGAAATCGCAAATGTTTTGGAACCAAGTTGCGGTGATGGCGTATTTCTTGACAGCCTTGTTAATCTTGGTTTTATAAAAAGAATAGAAAAGATTGATGCCATTGAAATTGAACCGGAAGAATCTGCGAAAGTACGAAAAAAATTTATAAACGAAAAGCGGATTGACGTATATACAGAAGATTTTTTTGATTACTACAGCAGAATGTATGGAAAAAGATATTACGATTTAATTTTAGGAAATCCACCATACATACGGTATCAGTATCTTTCAGAGAAACAAAGAATACTGCAATCTAATATTTTAACTGCACATGGCATGAAGTCAAATAAATTGATTAATGCATGGGTAGCGTTTATTGTTGCAGCAGTGCAGATGCTTTCTCAAAATGGGAAAATTGCTTTTGTTATACCTGCAGAAATTTTGCAGGTTGCTTATGCAGAAGATTTACGTCTTTATTTATCCAACAATCTTGCAAAGATTACTTTAATTACTTTTGAACAACTGGTCTTTCCTGATATTGAACAGGAAGTAGTGGTTTTTATTGGAGAAAAGGGAGAAGAAGAAAAAGGTATACGAATTATTGAAATGCATGATTTGTCTGATTTTGAGAAACTTCAATTAGATCAAAATGGTTTTCAAAAATTACAGCATGTTAAAGAAAAATGGACTAAATATTTTATTTCAGAAAAAGAGATGGGGTTGATTAATAGAATACGGAATGATGAAAGATTTATAAAGTTTTCGGAATGCGGATTAATTAATGTCGGAATAACAACGGGGAACAACAGTTATTTTTCGGTTACTGAAAAAGAAGTTGCTGAGTTTGAGTTAGAGGATATTACATTACCTTTAATTGGACGCAGTTCGCATGCGCATGGAGTTTATTTTACAAAAGAAGATTGGGATAACAATAAAAAAGAGGGCAAACGTGCGCGATTGGTTAGCTTTCCTGATATTCCATATGACTATTATAAAGAAGGTCATAAAAAATATATTGAATTTGGGGTACGTACCGGTAAAAACAAAGGTTATAAATGTGCTATTCGTGACAAGTGGTATATAGTTCCTTCCATATGGGTGCCAGATGCGTTTTTTTTGAGAAGAAATAACTTATATCCTAAGTTTGTTCTTAATAAGTGCAAAGCGGTGTCAACGGATACAATGCATAGGATGAAGTTTAACAAAGATATCAATCCGGAGGATGTATTACTCGCCTATTACAACAGTATTTCATTTGCTTTTACAGAGATTTGTGGAAGAAGTTATGGCGGTGGTGTACTGGAAATACTTCCTGGTGAAATGGGAAATGTTATACTACCAAAAATAAGAAATATTGATAAAAAACTCAGACAGTCTCTTTTAGAATACATAGATACAATAGTACGTAGCAATGCTGATATTGAGATAGCGTTAGATGTAGTTGACAAAAAGTTATTGATTGATACACTTGGTATTGAGCCAGAATTATGTAAACAGTGTCGTTCAATTTGGAAAAAACTGCAAAAACGTAGATTAGGCAGAGGGATGTGAATATAACATAAGTATAGAAATTAGTGTTTAAAATTGGTGGTTTATGATTATGAATATAAAATTGGAAAAGAGAATCCGAACAGAAGCAGAATACAAAAGCTTTGGCACTTTTTCAGTAACAGGGATGATGATTTCCCTGAAGATCCATTGGGCTTGTTGTTCGAGGGCAATTTTGAAAAAGGTGCTAAGCGCCTTGAAATATGGGGACCTTTTGTAGATATGGAACCGCTTGAACTTGCGAAACTTATTGAAATCGCCCGTCAGATTATATTTACAAAAGGAATCCCTTTTTCCTTAACCATTCCAACAGAACCCAGAACCCTCGATTCTATGTCACGCGGTGAACTGGACTCGATGTTGCAACACAGTTACGAGCAATCGCTTGCCGGAAAAGGCCGCCCTTTCGAAGAAGTCTTTGATGAGTTGGAAAGAGGGCTGGCCTGATGGAGTGCGAAAACGGTTTTTATTCTTAACGTTGTTTACAGTAAACGAGACCAACTTAAGGTTTTGGCACAGATGGATTCAAAATAGTTGCTACACCTTTTGCGTGGGGGTGGACTCATCATATCAAAATTTATGCAACGAAGGAGTCCGTTTATCATGAACAAAGTCTTAATTCTTGTCATTGATGGATGCGCGCCGGAATACATTACGCCGGAGTTTGCGCCGAATATTCACAGGTTGGCAAAGCAGTACGGTTTTGTCAAAACAGTGAAGGCTGTGGTACCTACCGTTACCAACGTGAACCATGCATCGATTCTGTCAGGTAAATTTCCTTCGGAAACCGGTATGGTGGGAAATTATTATTACAATCCGGTCACGGGCGAAGAAGGCTATATTGAAGAAAAAGGTTTCATGAAAGCGGAGACGCTGCTGCAGGCCTACCGGAAGCGGAGTCTGAAGACTGCTTTTCTGACGGTAAAGGGAAAACTGCTGGGCGTGTACGGGCATGCGGCGGATATCGGCATCAGTGTGCAGACGCCGGATGCGGTGCTACTGAAAGAATATGGGTTGTCCGTGCCGCCGGCGGTCAGCAGCCTGGAAAGTTCCGGGTGGATCGTGAACGCTACGTTGGCAGTGATTAAAAAAGAAAACCCGGCGCTGGTGTATTGTACCACCAATGATTACGGATTCCATCATTTCGGGCCGGAGGCGACTGAAGCACAGCTGCAGATCCGGCAAATCGATGAGGCGGTGGCAGCCATCCACGAAGCAGACACGGAACGGCAGATTTATATTACTGCTGACCACGGCATGAACCAGAAACATCACCTGCTGGATTTTCAGCAACTGGCAGACGAAGCGGGATTGCACATTTTTTGCCTGGCTCCGTTGAAAGACCGGTACAAGGAAAACCATGTGTATCAGGAAGGCGGAATTTTGTATCTGTTCCTGAAAAAACCGGAAGAGAAAGACGCGCTTTTGGCTCTGATTCAGTCCAGACCGGAGATTGAAGCCGTGATGACAAATAAAGAAGCGGCAGAGAAACTGCATCTGCCGCTGCATGAAATCGGGGATTATGTGATTTTCACGGCGCCGGACTGTGCGTTCGGCGAACTGGGGGGAACTGCCACACTGGTGACGGACGCAAGCCGCACCCACGGTTCCCTGTACGAACAGGAAGTGCCGCTGCTGGCCATCCATCCGGCTGCGCCTGAGGTGATTTATCAGTACAGCAAGGACATTGCGGCGGTGTTGCTTAAGTCGTTATAATTTGTTGGATACGCGATCTGCAAACAATGGACAGAATGGTAAAAGAAACGGCTTCTGTTTTTTATACAGGGGCCGTTTACTTTTTCACAATTACCCCCACCTCGGTATAAATCATGCCGTGTTTGCCACGGTCAGACCGCATGAGGTAGATGCGTTCCACCGGCATAGAAACTTTTTCGATTTGGATTCCGGGCATTGTCCCAGTGGCTTTGCGGATCAGCGTGATGTGGGGTGAAAAACGTTTCCGGTCAAACGGAATATTGTTTTCGGCCAGCGCATGGCGGATGCGACGGACCACGGCGTTCAAGGGCGCCGATTCTTCCATGCCTGCCCACCACAGGTCCCGGAAACAGCCCATACCCGAAAGCGAAAGGGAAAACGCGGAAAAGGACACGGTCGAAAGAGCGTCCATTACTTGGTCTTTATCCGGGTATTCCCCGATAAAGGCCAGGGTAAGGTGCATATTTTCCCTGGGCGTAAAATTACCGCGGACGCCGCTGTCGTACATTTCGTCCTGTGCGGCAGTGAGTGCGTCTTTCATGGCATCAGATAATGGAATGGCGATAAACAGTCTCATACGTTTCTCCTCAATTTTGAATGATAATGATATGGAAGTCTTTTTTGGCAATTCTACCGAAAAGTTTGCAGGAAAAATGAAAAGTATTAGTGGGGCGCCTGCGCTTATCCGTATCTGAATCGTATACGAAAAAGACGGGCGCCGATGAAGGCGTCCGCCAAAAAATTAGAGTAGATTATCGATATTTAGCTTATTCTTTTACGATTTTTGCATCCGCTGCATTCTTTTTCACGGAAGCAATGCCGTTCAGGCAGCTCTTCATGGCTTTGTAGCCTTCGCTTACGGCGATGATCTGGCCATTGGTTGCTTTCAGACGGAAACGGAATTCGCCGGCCTTGTCCGCATACACTTCAAATTTCGGATGTTTTTCCACTTTGAAGCCTTCTACGGTCTGGTCTTCGATGACGGCAACCGGCGCATTCTTTGCTACGCTGGCAATGCCGTTTTTGCAGCCGGAAGCAGATTTGTAAACCTGAGATGCTGCGATTACTTCGCCGTTATTGGCTACGAGGTTGAAGCGCAAACCGGCTTTGGACTCTTTTACCAAAAATTTTCCCATTTTGAATTGCCTCCCTTACAAAATATATAGTCCCTATGCTCAAGATACCACGATTTACGTTAAATTTCAAGAAAAATCTGTAAGGAAATTAGGGAAACTCATTTAATTAGCGTTTCCCTGGGAATTTAGCAAGAGTTTCTGCTGATTACAGCATGGATTTCCGTAAATCCGCCGGGGATTTGGGGGAAAGCATCGCAAACGGGATGTCCAGCACGGTGAAAGCGCCGCATTTTCCCTGCTCGAAATGCAGGCGGTACATGGCCCGGGCAAAGGCGGTCAGCACGCTGGAGGTGAACTGCGGGTTGCTGTCCAGCTTCAGGGAGAATTCCATCACATGACCGGTGGTATCGTCTGTTTTCCCGTTGCGGAACACAAAGCCGCCGTGGGGGATGCCGCTGTGGTTTTTCGCGAACTCTTCTTCCGAGATAAAATGTACGGTGGTTTCATACCCCACAAAGTAGTTGGGCATGGTCTTGATGGCCGTTTCGATGGCCTTCAGGTCCGCGCCTTCTTCCGGCACCACAAAGCATTCCCGCAGGTGCATCTCGTTGCCGGGGGCGTCGGTGCCCTTGCCGCTGCGGACGGCTTCCAGATATTCTTCCTTGGGAATGGTGTACTGTTTGCCATTCTTCACGCCGGGGATGCGGCGGATGGCGTCGGAGTGGCCCTGGCTTACGCCCTTGCCCCAGAAGGTGTAGGATTTTCCTTCCGGCAGCACGCTGTCGCCCAGTACCCGCAGCAGGGAGAACAGGCCCGGATCCCAGCCCACGGAAATGATGGCGGCGGTGTTGTTCGCTTTGGTGACCGCTTCCATGTTGGCGAAATGTTCCGGAATGCGGGGATGGGTGTCGAAGCTGTCTACCGTGACAAAATGCTGCGCCAGTTCCGGTCCCTGGTCGATCAGGTCCGTGGCGGAACCGCCGCACAGGATCATGACGTCGATTTTGTCTTTATATTCCAGCACATGCTTTAAGTTGATGGCGGGAACCCCGCTGGCCGTGCCGGGAAGATCGCGGCGGGAGAAAACGCCCACCAGTTCCATGTCTTCCGCCCGGTTCACCGCCAGCTCCACGCCGTGGCCCAGGTTACCGTAACCGCAGATGCCGATACGAATCTTTTTTTCCATAGTTGTAAAACTCCCCTCTGTGTAAATATTCAGATGCATTGTCTGTTGCCCGCAGGTTTCTTACCTAATCTAATACAAGGGAATACTGAAAACGGTTTTTTGCGTTCGGACGGGCAAAGCAGAAATTCCCTTTACTAATGTATCAAATTTGGGCGATTTGTGGATAAATCTATCTATCCCTTGACTACGACTGCATTTTTGAACACTGTCTCTTTTCTTTTGTGTAACCCCCGTGCAAAACAGGACACTTATTAAGTTACGTGAATATTATATCATTTTATCGTTTGTTTGTGTACTACTCATATTTTCAGTAATGAAATATCTTTTCCATTTCCTTCGGAACGTCCTTCCACGGCATCTTGTCTGACTCGTCGTTCGCCAGTCCGATTATCATTCCCCTGCCGAACGCTCCCTCTTCCTTGTACTTCTCCAACATTTCCTCATAAATCTTTTGTTCTTCTTTATTCTTTGGTTTTGCCATTATCAATCACTCGCTTATCTAATATTCCTTGGCGGTTTTTTTGGTGTAAGGTTTTCAAACAAGTTTCCGTTCGGTCTTAACTTTGCTTTTCCATTCTGTAATTGCTCTGTAGTCTCTTTTAATCTGTGAGTCATGTATATAGTCATCTTGTCCGCTGCCTTGTGATTACCTTTTTCCATTAACAAAAATATCTCTTTTAAATCCTCTTCTATCTCTTTCGTTGTTTCAAACGGCTTATTTATTCTGCTCTCAATTTTAGCGTCTCTATCTCTACGTTCCCGTTTCTCTCTTGAAAGTTTAATCGCCATTATCTTTTACTCCTCTAAATCCTTGTCCTGCTTCTTGGAATTTTGTACTTGTTTCTTTATTTTTGACACTATTGTTGTTTCTAACTTCGGAATAAATAACATTGCCTTGTACATTGCTTCGTGATACTTCTTCTCGTCCATTAAGTCCAGTATCTCCTTCATAGATTTTTCTATCTTTTCCCTGTTCTTGAATGGTCTACTCATATACCTTCTGTTTCTCCTTTCCTTCGGTGATAGTTTTACTGTCATTGTTTTGTTCTCCTTTTAAAATAACTACGGAAATACTTTTAAGGGGGTAAAGGATTGTTACGGAGTACCTTTCTCCGTAGGAATCTTTGTAAAAGTAGTATTCTTAATATATAATATATATGGGAACCCATTCGACTGTTAGATACCACCCTTGTACTTTTCTTTGAATCATATATCCGAATTGAATCAAATTACAAAATCAAAATCTTATCAAAACAAATAACACTACGAAAGAATCATTCTTGTACTTGTCTGTCAGTATCTTGAATCTGTCTCCCTGTTTCCCTGCCAACACTGCCCCCCACCCCCGTAACCATTCTACCATATTTAAATAATCCATTCCAGTGAAATTTCCCTGCCCACCAAACAAAAATTATTGACTTGACATAATCTTGTATGCTATATTATTAAAAACAACTCAATACCGCACGGTTACTGCCTGGATTCCCGCGAATCCACACTATCCCAATACTTATAAATTAGGTTCAAACTATTGAAAATACTGGATTTGTTGTCTTTCCTCTTGCCTTTTTGCACATAGTGTGGTATAATTTAACCACACTATGGAGGTGCAATAT
>JAFSPK010000019.1:0-25092 GCA_017443005.1 Acidaminococcaceae bacterium | reverse complement strand
GTCGAAAATCATAATCCGCTTGTTCTCCAAGTCATAGAGCGGCCACTCGTGCGCTTTGCCGTCGGGGGAATCTGCCGCGCTCAGTGACGGGTTGCCGGTCTTGGCGAACTGAACCCACATTTTTCGCATGGTCTTTGAGAATGTCTCATCGAATGCTCTTCCCGTCTCCAAGGTTTGATCCGGGTGATTGAGCACTGATGCAAGCTCTACCGCATGCCCACTCTTCATCAGAGGCACAGAGGCTTCAACCGTGAAGTAATAGGTGTAGGATTTTCCGCCGGCTTTTGTCTGGTTCTCCGACATTCTGAACAGCGGCGCGATAAACCAGATTTGGTCGTACAGCCTGCAAAGCGGTTCGTAACGATCTCCCTTGATGTCCTTGCAGAAGCTCTCGACAAGCGTTTTCTCCTTGTCCGTAAGCTGCGTGATACTCTTGGCCCAGCGTTTGCCGTAGAAATCCATGAAAGGCTCTATTCCGCCGCTTGAGACCATGAAGTAGTTCAACTCGTCTTTGTTGCAGCCCTGCATGAAATCTATATCCTTTGCCGCGCCGTTAGCATACGCTTCATATGGATCCATGGGCAGATAAATTCCGTCCCGTTCTGGCATTACGCGCAATCCGAGCACCGCTGCTTTCTCCACAAACTTCCGGACATCTACTTTCTGGAGATCAGCGACAGTTTTGCAGCCAAGAATCTCCATCAATTCATTCGTGCACTCGATAGCCTGCTCTGTTGACCTCGTGAAAACGATTCCGCCGCTCTGGGCAATGACTTTCTTGAAATACTTGTGAGAGCCTTTGATCAATGGAAGCTGGCTGACACTGCCGCCGCCGGCGGATTCACCGAAGATAGTTACGTTTTCAGGGTCTCCGCCGAAGTTCGCAATGTTTTCGTGCACCCATTTCAATGCCATCATCTGATCCATGAGGCCTAAGTTCTGCGCGTCCGGGTAGTCCTTGCCGTCAGGAAGATGGGACAAATGGAAGAAACCGAACACGCCGACTCTGTACTCGATACTTACCGCGATTACATCAGGATTTTCCTTGACGAAATTATGCAGCTCATACATGGGGTCAGCCGTTCCGCCCATCTCATAAGCTCCGCCGTGTATCCATACCATTACAGGCTTTTTCCCCGCAGAGGCTTCATCCGCTTTCCAGACGTTCAAATACAGGCAATCTTCCCCCTGAACGTAAAGGGAAGCAGTTTCATATAAATCTTCGCCCTGCACAGGAGTTTTCCCGTTGTAATACGCCTCATACACGCCATCATCGGGCACGACGTCAACAGGAGCTTTCCAGCGCAATTCACCTGCCGGCTGCTTGCCCACGAACGGAATCCCCTTGTAGGCGATTACGCCCTCATTCTTCCTGCCGACAAAAGTACCATTGACGCACTTGACCGCGAGAGACTTGTCATAGTTGCCATCGGAAATCCGTTTGTTTTCGCCGTACTGCGTTCTCATCACCTCTTGCGCTTCGCGCAGTGCTTTTGCATCCTCTGCCGCCGAGCCGTGCCCGAAAGCACACAGGCAAGCGGCGAAACTGAACGCCATAAGCGCGGCCCAAAAGAAACCAAACGATTTTTTAGCGGTATGCATTGTATCGCCTCCTATAGCATTTTTGGGGCATCTCTAAAAACTACCAAATCCTTGCCCTCCCCTTGAGGGGAGGGGGGACCGGTTTAGCGGTGGGTGAGGTGGCTGTAACATTGTGTTTATGCTAATTCGTGGACTACTTACATCTCATCCGTCAACCCTTTGGGCTGCCACCTTCCCCTCAAGGGGAAGGCATAATTACGAGTTTTCAAAGCCTCCTTTTAGTTTTCGTAGATATAGCGCAATCCGTTCAAATTCTCCGTGTTCAAATCCTTGTGGCAGACACAGCCTTTCGAGTTCAGCTCCATCGTCTGCCGATTGTCGGCGGAATATTTCTCCCAGTGCGGAATATATTCGTTGTCCGGGTTGCCTGTCGCCGCGAAGGCCGCCAACGACGCCTGAACCTGCCTTATGAGATTGGGCGAGGGATTCGGTACAAGCTTCTGGGGATAGTTGAAGGCAAACGGCAGGTCAATCCCATGGCACGAACGCAAATTCCCGACCGGCGACTGCTCGCTGAACAGATAATAGTACACATCGCCAAAATCCGACTGGTGCTCCGCCGCCAATTCCTGCCCGACGCGCCAATCCAGCTGGTTCACAAAATCGATGAAGGCTTCCTCCGTATCCGGGCGATTTTTAAGCCATGCCTGATAAATATCCTGCGGGGTATCTTTCCCTTTGTATTTTTGAAGGACCGGGGAAAGATTTTTGGGTTCCGCGCGGAAATGAGCAAAGAAATCCTTCATATATAGCAACCAATAACGCCATTCATCCGCCGTCGTCCCCGTCAAGAATTTGATTCCGCGTGCCGCGCCGTCTTTTAACGCGCGGAACGGGTCGCCCGGCAGGAATTTTCCGTCGCAAGTCGGCAAATAATCGGTTGCCGTTTGCACCACACGAATTTCTTTCACTTTTTCGTAAATATGCATCAGTTCGGCGGAAGATTTCTTCATCATGTCGCGCATCGTCTTCGCGCCGCCCAATTCCATATACAGAGCCGCAACCTGGGTGGAATATTCCGGCGTATTGAACATATACGAATTTCCTGACAGCGGGATGGCTTTCTGGAAAATCCCTTTGGCGGCAGGGATAACCGAATGCAGCATACAGGAAATCGCGCCCGCGCTTTCGCCGAAAATGGTGATATTGTCGGGGTTCCCGCCAAAATCCGCGATATTTTCCTTGACCCACTTCAAAGCCGCGATCTGATCTTTCAGCCCGAGATAGCCGCTGTCTTCAAAGGAAGGATCAAAACTTGCAAAGTTCACAAAGCCAAAGACAGAAACACGATAGTTAAGCGTGACGATAACGACGTCGTTTGCCGCCGCAAAATTGCTTCCGCAATAAAGCGGGTCGCTGGTGCCGCCGGTCTGGAAGCCGCCGCCGTGGATAAAGACCATGACGGGCTTATTTTTGCCCTCGCCGCGTGCCCAAATGTTCAGCGTCAGGCAGTCCTCGCTTTGCGGGTTGGTGGAGGCAGCTTCATTCTCGTCAATCGTTTGCATCGCCGTAAAGCCGAATTTTTTGGCATCGAAGGTCTTATTGGACGGTTTCAAAGGCTCGGGAGCGCGCCAGCGCATTTTTCCGACGGGCGGCTGCGCATAGGGAATGCCCAGCCAAGTTTTTACGCCGTTTTGATCCAAAAAACCGCGGAATGTGCCATAGCGGGTTTTTACGGCGCAATCGCTTGCGGCAAAAACTTTCTCGTCCGGCAAGACGCCAAACGCACTGAAAGCCAAGGCGCTCATAGCGGCGGTTTTGATAAATTCTCTGCGGGTTACTTTTGGGAACATAACATCACATCCTTTCTTCTTGCATGGTCGAACCCGTCAAAGGCAATAATATCTGGTCAAAAAATAAGTTCTGTCCCAATCCAGAATCTTTAACTCGGATTCCTTTTCTGGATGGATATTGAACTCGTCGAAAACCATCACTTTCTTGCCCTTGAGGTCATAAAGCGGCCACTCATACGCTTTGCCGTCGGGTGAGATGTCCGCAGGAAGCGACGGGTTGCCGGTCTTGGCGAACTGAACCCACATCTTGCGCATGGTCTTCGAGAAAGTCTCGTCAAATTGTCTCCCCGTGACGAGGGTATCCTCCGGATGATTGAATACCGTCGAAAGCTCTATCGCATGTCCGCTTCTCATCAGCGGCACGGAGGATTCAACCGTGAAATAAATAGAAGGTGTCCAAACCATCTTCCCAAGGAGGCTTAACGCCATGTCTATTGTACCATCGAATCCATCGGATGAAAAGAACATTTCCTGCTCAATTCAACTCTTCCTCGTAACCTTCCGTGTTAAAAGATAATAAGAAACGATTTTTAGATGATGGTTATAAATCTTATGGAGAAAAGATGACTCTGATCACAGAAAACTATGAGGATTCGATAAGAGGAGTTCTGGATTGGAAAATTCTAGTTTACTTCAACAGCCGTAGATTTTCTGTGACCAATATGTTATTATTAATTATAGATGTGATAGCACCTGTAAATTATATTATAATAAAGAATAAAAGTAGAGATACGTGACATGGGAAATGGATTTAAAAATTATTCGGGAAGACGAACGAAAGGAGAACAAAATGAAAGTCGACAGGATTATTAAAAATGCAAAAATCTTCACAGCTGACAAGGACAACCCGCTGGCAACCGCTCTTGCGGTGAAGGAAGGCAAATTCGTTTATGTGGGCGACGAGGCCGGTCTTTCGGAGTATGAGGGCGAGGTCACAGACCTGGGCGGAAAATTCATCATGCCAGGCATCCTTGACACCCATGTCCATGTCACCATGCCGGTCGGTTTCGAGTACGCGGATATGGGGATGCGCCTTGAGTGCAACGGCAAGCGGGAAGCCCTAGATATTATGTCAGACTATATTAAGAAAAATCCCGGTGAGGAGCGTTACAGGTTTCTTTTGGAGAAAAGGTTCCTCCATGGAGACGATATCGTAAAGGAGGACCTTGACGCAATCTGCCCGGATGCCGAGATTTTAATTCAGGAAGGGGAAGGACACAGCATCTGGGTAAACTCCAGGATCCTTGACAGGCACGGTATTACTGACGACACGCCGGATCCTGTGCCTGGACTTACTTATTATGTAAGGAAGGATGGCCATGTGACCGGAAATATGATTGAGGCCTCGGCGGAAGTTCCTATCATTCTGGACGGCCTGATGGGCCTGACCGACGAGCAGGTTGACGCGGCTCTTAACCGCTGGATCGAGTTTTCGGTAAATGCCGGCGTGAGCTGCGTATTTGATGCCGGGCTGCCGGGAGATCCCGTGTTCCATGAGAAGATATACAAGCGCCTGTGCGAACTGGATGAGATGGGAAAACTGCCTGTTTATATTGACGGCAGTTATGTGGCCATGTCGGCTCGCGATGCGGAGAAAGCCCTTAAGGAGCTGAAGCGTTTCCGGAGTGAGTACAACACAGAGCATGTTAAGGTTCATACCATGAAGATTATGATGGACGGGACCCAGAAGATCCATACCGCGGCTATGGTTACGCCTTATGTAGATGTCAACACACTGGGATCTACTGCCTTCTCTGCAGAGGAACTTGCGGATCTTTTAAAACAGCTCAATGAGGCGGGTCTGGATCTGCACTGTCACACTGTCGGCGAGCGTGCGTCCCGTGTTGTGCTGGACGGTGTGGAGCTGGCAAAAAAAGAGCTGGGAGATGACTTCCATGTGCGTGTCACCTGCGCTCATCTGGAGGTTCAGGACGATGCGGATTTGGACAGGTTTGCCAAGCTTGGCGTCATCGCAAACTTTACACCGTGGTGGCATGCGGGAGACACGAAGGAAGCGAGTTCCTGGCTTGGGGCGGAACGCGCCGCAAAGCAGTTCCGCTGCAAAACGATCTGGGACTCCGGCGCTCTTGTGACATGGTCCAGTGATAACATCGTCTTCGGGGATCTCGTACCTTGGAGCCCGTACCTTGGCATGGAGATCGGGATGACCCGCATAGCTACCGAAAAGACCAGGCTTCCCGAATGGGCCAAAAGCAAGGCGGTATTACCTCCTGCAGAGGAAAGGATGAACATAGAAGAGATGCTGCTGGGATACACGATCAACGGAGCAAAGCAGCTTGGCATCGAGGATAAAAAGGGTTCTATCACGGCCGGAAAGGACGCGGACTATCTGGTATTCGACAATGATCTGCTTACCGCAGAGCATGAAGGATTCAGCCAAAACATGCCGAAAGAGGTGTATTTTGCCGGAAAGAAAGTAAACTGATTCTTTGATTATGTCCGGTAGGCATCCATTATTTCAATAAAAACATGAAATCAAAGATTCGTATTTCAGACAATTTTACATACGGGAAATTGCTGCGGTTTACACTACCATCCATTGTGATGAATATATTTCTCTCCCTGTACATTGTCGTGGATGGATTTTTTGTCGCTAATTTTGTGGGAAAGACGGAATTTGCGGCTGTCAACCTGATCCTGCCTGTACTTAATATCATGGGAGAGATCGGCTATATGTTCGGTGTGGGCGGAAGCGCATTGATCGCAAAGACGATGGGGGAAAAAAATCAGGAACGGGCAAACAGCCTGTTTTCACTGATTGTACTGGTATCTTCCGGCTTGGGCTTTTTGATGATGGCGCCGGGATTTATCTTTATGCCTCAGATTACGTCCTGGCTTGGCGCAGAAGGAAGTCTTCTTGAAAACAGCGTGCTGTACGGACGGATCTTTATTCTGGCTCTGCCTGCATGGATATTGTCGTATGCGTTCCAGCTTTTCTTTGTCACTGCTGAAAAACCGCGGTTGGGGCTTTTGGTCACGGTATTCTCAGGAGTGTGTAATATGATATTGGATGCGCTTTTTATTATCGGCTTTCAGTGGGGGATCGCAGGCGCTGCGGCAGCCTCGGCGTTGGCCCAGATAGTGGGAGGCGTGTTCCCGCTTATTTATTTCAGCCGGAAGAATACCAGCCTCCTTAAGCTGGTGAAGCCCGTATGGGATGCAAGGTCGATCATTAAATCCTGTACGAACGGATCCTCGGAATTCATGGCGGAAGCCGCTGCGTCTATGGTAGGGCTTATCTATAATATGCAGCTGCTTAAGTATGCGGGTGAAGACGGAGTCGTAATCTATGGCCAACTGATGTATGTCAGCCTGATTTTTTCAGCCATTTTTGTGGGGTATTCTAATGGGGTCGGGCCGGTGTTCAGCTATCATTACGGCGCACAGAATCATGGTGAACTTAAGAACCTGCGAAAAAGGAGCCTTGTGGTTATCGGAATTACATCCGTTGCGATGTTTTGTCTTTCGGAAGCGCTTGCTTATCCGTTTTCCATCTTATTTCTGCAGGACGCCATGCAGCTGGTTCCAGTTTCCGTACACGCATTCAGGATCATCTCTTTTTCATACTTCTTTACAGGAATGGCGATTTTCAGCTCAGCCTTTTTTACAGCGCTGAACAACGGAATGGTATCGGCATTGATATCTTTTTTACGGACCTTTGTCTTTGAACTTGGGGCTGTGCTTTTACTGCCGGTGTTGTTTGGCGTGGAAGGCATATGGTGTTCCGTTGTTATTGGCGATTTGATGGCGGCAGTTGTCGGGAGCCTGTTCATGGTTCGTCTGCGTAGAAAGTATCAGTATTAACCAAAAAATTTCAATAGCGGTGGATATGGCGATCCTGAGTGAAGTAAATTCCAATTCTTAATATATGAGTAGAGGCTTTTAAAGTCTCTGCTCTTTTTTTATGATGAAGGTGATTGGCTAACGTAATTTCCAATTGGGACACCACGCCCGAAGATAAATGTGTTAGCTGCCCTTCATCATCTTACATTCGATTCAGCAAGTTGGGACAGATGCTGCTCCCGTTTAACTAAAGAATATGAGTGAATCTTGAAGAGCGGAAACCAATCATATAAATACACGTAAGGTGCCAGTAAGGTGTCAGACAAACAAAAAAAGCAGGTTCCCAAATTGGGAACCTGCATGAATACTGGTGATCCAGGAGGGATTCGAACCCCCGACCCACGGCTTAGAAGGCCGTTGCTCTATCCAACTGGGCTACTGGACCATATAGGGTTTGCGAAGGGTGACAGTCGTTTACCGGGGTGATTACTGTACCATTTAATTCTGCATGGTCACTGTCTGCAGTAAATAAAACCTGTGGCAATTCTTCTCAAACTGACAATACATTATACCACAACAAAATATCACTTGCAATACCTAAAAAGAAAAGACGGCGATTGTGCCAGGTCTGATTTTTTTGGTATAATATTTTCATCAAAAGCGAAAACAAGATAAAGATTTTTTTCGATTCTGATATTGACATAAGACAAAGGAGCATCTCTTGAAACTATATAATTTTAAATGCCCAAACTGCGGCGCGACGCTGACAACCGATGTAAAAAACCATCATGCCCGGTGTGAATACTGCGGCAACGAATTTCATATTTCCGAAGAAACGGAAACGTCTGCCGGCCTTGATAATCAAGAGGACGGCAAGAAAACTCCGACTGTGTTGCCGGAGCGTACATCCGAAGAAGTCAGCACCGCCTGTAATTCGGAACGACAAAAGAAATCCGGTTCCCGTGACTTTTTGATTGTAGCCCTGTTCCTTATTATAGGGTTGGCCTTAATTTTCTTTTTCGATAAAGAATCCCCCCGGGACATCGTACCGAAAACAGATTTGCACCGGTTTTTTATAGAACTGCATCCTGACATGACACCGCAAAACGTAGAAACGTTAGCGCAAAAGCACAAATTGCACTTTTTCCGGATAGATAAAGCAGTGAACTCCGATACAGCCAACATCAACTATTATAAAATAGCCAAAACCATGGACATTACGCTGGGTAAGCAGGATGTAAATGCAGAAACCGTTGAAATTGAATTCGATATGGCAAAGAAAAATGCGTTCCGGCTGGCGGTCTATTCCGACCCGGAACATATTGTCAGTCATGCCCTTCTATTTAAATACGGAACGTATTACAGCCTTTCTGCAGAAGAAACGCAGGCAAAAGAGAAAGCCGGTTACTATTATTATAACAACTCTCTGCGCAGTGCTTCCGGTGAACAGAAAACGTACCCGCCTTACCTGAAGTGCGCAGATGCGGTGGAAGCGCTGAAGATGATTTACACCTATAAAAAATAAGCAGGCGGATGCATGGAGGGAAAACATAGGAAAACCTGTGTTTTCTACGCCCTTATGTGTTATAATAAATCAAATATGCTGACGTACTATAATATTGTTCGGAAATAGTTGGAGATGCTGCAATGAATCAATTACCTGTCAAAGCAATCGTTCTGTTACTGGTTATTGTAGGCTTTAATATTTTGTTCGGTATCGACGGGGTGGCGCTGTTGGACCCGGACGAACCGGTATACGCGGAAACGGCCAAGGAAATGATCCGTTTTAACGAATATCTTTCCCCCCGTATTTACAATGAATACTGGTATGACAAGCCGCCGATTTTTTACTGGCTGCTAGTAGGCTCGCTGAAACTGTTCGGCGGTTTTTCCGAACTGGCCGCCCGTCTGCCGGCGTCCCTGATGGCTATCGGCGCGGTTCTGATGACAACGGTTTCCGCTGCCCGGCAGTTTAGCGCCAGGGCAGGGTTCTGGTCCGGTCTGGTCATGGGCACCACGGTTATGATCATGTACATGGGCAAGGCTTCGGTGACGGACACGACGCTGCTGTTTTTTATGACCGGCGCGCTGCTTTGCTTTATGCATGAAAAATACTGGCTGATGTACCTGTTCTGCGGGTTTGCGGTGATGACGAAAGGCCCCATCGGGGTTGTCTTTCCCGGCGCCATCGTGTTCCTGTATCTGCTGGTAACCCGCGATCTGGGCCGGATGCTTCGTATGCACGTGATTCCCGGTCTGATTCTGGTGGCGGCGGTGGGAATGCCATGGTATGTGTTTATGTACCAGAATCACGGCATGGATTTTATCTATGAGTTTATCGGCTTCCATAACATAAGCCGTTTTTCCGCGCCGCTGCATCCCAACAGGGTCCACTGGTGGTTTTATCTCCCTGTCATTATCCTGGGCCTATTCCCCTGGACCGGCGTGTTGCTGAAATCCATTAAAGACGCTGTTACGAAAAGCGTGGGCAGGGAAAGTACCCGGCTGCTGTTCCTGCAGATCTGGTGGATTTTTGTATTCATTTTCTTTTCCATTGCCAAAACGAAACAGGTTTCCTACATGCTGGTACTGCTGCCGGCCCTGTCCATGATCATCGGCTGGAACATTGAGCGGATGACCTGTGAAAACGGGAAATGCCAGTCGGGCTGGGTGATAGGCACCTTCGTCATGTATTTGCTGATGGGGATTGGCTGGATTATCGGTGGTCGCCAGATGCCGGAACTTGCCATGGGCGGTATGATTCTGGGCGTTGCCACTCTTGTGCTGGGCGCGCTGAATCTTTTGGCGCTGAAAAAATACTGCAATGTGGAAAGCGCCGCCTGGCTCCATGTGGTAACCGGGCTGGTGACGATGGTTATGGCGTTCGGCGTGCTGATGCCGCAGATCCAGGACCGCTTCAGTGTGAAGACTATTGCCGCGACCTATATGGCTGCGGAAAAAGACGCGTGGCGCGTGCTGTATGTGGACAGATTCCTGCGCCCGGGCTTTATGCTTTACACAGATATCCCGGGTATTGAGGCGGACGTAAACAGTGAAAAATCCCTGGATGCGGTGAAGCAGGATCCGCGTCAGAAATACATCGTCATGCGCGAGCACATGTATGAGAAAATGAAAGAAAAGATGGGCGGCGAAAACTGGGAGCTGCTGGAAAATAAGTCGGGAATCTGTATTTACAGAAGCAGATAGTTTATGGTGAGGTCAGGTCGGAGTATGTCTTCAGAAACTGTGCTGTATATGGTGATCCCCTGTTACAATGAGCAGGAAGTGTTGCCGGATTCGGCGGAAAAACTAAAGAGAAAAATTTCAGATTTAATTGCGCGGAAAAAGATCGGAAAAAACAGTAAAATCTGTTTTGTGAATGACGGAAGCCGGGACCGTACCTGGGAAATGATTCAGGAGCTTTGTCAAAAGGATCCGGTATATTCCGGCATTTGCCTGGCTCACAACGAAGGGCATCAGAATGCGGTGCTGGCCGGCCTTATGACGGTGCAGCCCTACTGCGACGCGGCCATCAGCATCGATGCGGATTTGCAGGACGACATTGATGCCATAGACGCCATGGTGGATAAGTACGGGGAAGGCTGCAATATCGTGTACGGCGTCCGGGATAACCGGGAGTCGGATACGTGGTTTAAGCGTTTTACGGCGGAAGGTTTCTACCGTTTTATGAAGAACATGGGGGCCGAAGTGATTTTTAACCATGCGGATTTCCGCCTCATGGACAAAAAGGCCCTGGCGGCTTTCGGGGAATATCAGGAAGTCAACCTGTTCCTCCGCGGCATCGTTCCCATGATCGGGCTGAAACACGACTGTGTGTACTATAAGCGTAAAGAACGGCTGGCTGGGGAGAGCAAATATCCCCTGAAAAAAATGTTTGCCTTTGCCTGGCAGGGCATTACCTCTCTGTCGTCCAAGCCGATTAAATTTATTGTGAATTTGGGACTTGGTATCTCGGTAATCAGCGGGCTGGTATTGCTCTGGTCGCTGTTCCGGCATTTTACCGGCCAGACCATCGCGGGCTGGACCAGTCTGATTATTTCCCTGTGGCTGCTGGGCGGGCTGATCCTGCTGGCTATCGGCATCATCGGCGAATATGTGGGAAAGATTTATCTGGAAGTGAAGCGCCGTCCCCGGTATCTGGTGCAGGAGTTTATAGACGCAAATCAGAAAAACAGCGGCGTTCTGAAAAATTAAGCAGGAAGGCAGGGAACTGTCCCGCTTTAAAAAGGAAAACGCCTGTATGCAAAATAAAAAAGACCTTCTGCGTCGGAATCGCCAGATTTACATCCTGCGTTACAGAAAGTCTTTTTAGACAAAAAATGGAGCGGGCGATGGGAATCGAACCCACAACATCAGCTTGGAAGGCTGGAGTTTTACCACTAAACTACACCCGCGTTTTAACGTTTTACCTGTGTTCAGTTATCGCATAACCTTGCGGTCGCAGTGCTTCAGGACTGTAAATAGTCCTTTTTTGCGACAAAAACATTATAATTGATATATGATGATTTGTCAAATTTTTTGCGCTAAATCTGATTATGGGACAAAAAAGGGGACAAAATTATAGTATTAAAGTATTTGAGGAGGGGTATCATGACAAGAGTAAAAGAGACCATCGCACGCCACGACAAAGGGTACAACTGCGCCCAGTCTGTGGCCTGCACCTATGCCGACCTGGTAGGTCTGGATGAAGCTACCATGTTTAAAGTGACGGAAGGCCTGGGGAAAGGCATGGGCGGCACGCTGGCGACCTGCGGCGCGTTAAGCGGGGCCTGCGTACTGGCCGGTATGAAACGGAGCACGGGCAATTTGGAAGCACCGGACAGCAAGCTGGAAACCTACAAGCTGGCGGAAGAAATCGTGAATAAATTCCAGGAGCAGTGCCATTCCCTGGTTTGCAAAGAACTGAAAGGCCTGGATACGGGGAAGGTATTAACGCCTTGTCCGGACTGCATCATGAATGCGGCCCGCATCGCGGAAGAAGTGCTGGACCTGAAAGCGTAATTTGATTGTCATGCCGCTGTGCGGAGATGATGTCGGAAAAGAATAGCTGTGCTATAAAACAAAGCAGCCGGGTACAAAAACGTATCCGGCTGTTGCTGTTTCATTGTGCGGTTGTGAAGAACCAATTTTTCTGCAATCAGATTTTTCTTACAAATAAAATGGTCGGAGCAGCAGGATTTGAACCTGCGACCCCCTGCTCCCAAGGCAGGTGCGCTACCAACCTGCGCTATGCCCCGACGTAATCCGGAACTGTTTCCAACATTGCTGAAGCGTTCCGTATAGCTTTACAGCACTGCTATTATATATGAGTTACAACACTGTTGTCAAGCGGAAGAAACCGGCTTCCTATAAAAAGAAAGCCGGTTTTGTGCTCTAATGCAATTTAATTATCTTACGGATTATTTAAAATATCTTTCCAGCAGGCCCTTGAATGCTTTGCCGTGACGGGCTTCGTCCCGCGCCATTTCATGAACGGTGTCGTGGATCGCGTCCAGGTTCAGCGCTTTGGCGCGTTTTGCCAGATCGGTCTTGCCGGCGGTTGCGCCGTTTTCAGCTTCTACGCGCATTTCCAGATTCTTTTTGGTGCTGTCGGTAATAACTTCGCCCAACAGTTCCGCAAATTTAGCGGCATGTTCCGCTTCTTCGTACGCAGCTTTTTCCCAGTACAGGCCGATTTCCGGATAGCCTTCCCGGAATGCGACGCGGGCCATGGCCAGGTACATGCCTACTTCGGTGCATTCGCCGTTGAAGTTGGCGCGCAGGTCGGCTTTAATATCTTCGGGAACATCAGCGGCTACGCCTACAACATGTTCAGCAGCCCAGGTCATATCGCCGGCCTGCTCTACAAATTTGGAAGCAGGAGCGCCGCACTGAGGGCATTTTGCCGGGGGTTCGGCTCCTTCATACACATAGCCGCAAACGGAACAAACGAATTTTTTCATGATGATTACCTCCGTATCTTTTTTATACATTAAATATCTCTATGGTACGGATACTACCGTTCCTCGTAAAAAAAGTATAGCATTGCGGGGAACCCCTGTCAACGAAACAATTTGTGAATTAATCTGTACCAAAGTAGTGTTTTGCAGATGGATTATGCCAAAGAAAGAGGGGGATCGTTCCCGGTACATCGAAAGAAGTACACGGTTTTTTCATCGGTATCGCGGGCAAATTTGGTAACGAATTATAAAAAACCCCATGAAATGCTTGTCAAATGCGGATAAAAAGGATAATATTATCATGTATCTTTGTTTGCATTTTTAAGGAGAAGCTGATGAAAAGCGATAACAGTTTTCTGAAAGGCACGCTGATCCTCACCGTATCCAGTATCGTGGTGAAGGTCATCGGCGCGCTGAACTGGATATTGTTGAGCCGTGTGCTGGGCGGGGAAGGCATCGGTCTGTACCAGATGGGTTTTCCTATTTACCTGATGGCGATCACGGTTTCCTCGGCGGGCATACCGGTGGCGATTTCCATCGTGACGGCGGAAAAGGTAGCCAAAAATGATTTCAAAGGCGCGGAACGGGTTTTCCACGTTACCCTGCGCCTGCTGTTTGTAACCGGACTGGTCTTTTCGCTGGCGCTGTTTTTCGGCGCGCAGAAACTGATCGACTGGCAGTTTATCCGGGACGCCCGGGCCTATTACTCGATCATTGCCCTGGCGCCGGCGGTATTTTTCGTAACTTTTCTGGCCAGCTTCCGCGGGTATCTGCAGGGATGGCAGATTATGACGCCTACCGCCTGTTCCGAAATTACGGAACAGCTGGTACGGGTTGTCACCATGCTGTTTTTTGCTTCCTATTTCCTGCCCCGGGGTCTGGCTGCAGCGGCAGGCGGGGCCAGTATGGGGGCGGGCGCCGGCGCGTTCTGCGCGTTGCTGGTGCTGATGTTTTTCTACCAGCGGCTGAAAAAAGACCTGAAAGCAAAGCAGAGCCTGCAAAATATGGATGCGGTTCCGGAAACGTCTTCGTCCATTATTTCACGTCTCCTGAAGCTGGCGCTGCCGGTTTCCCTTACCAGCCTGATGCTGCCCATCGTGGCCAACCTGGATCTGCTTATTGTGCCCCAGCGGCTGGAAGTGGCCGGGTTTGATGTGCGCCACGCCACAGAATTGTTCGGTTACCTGACCGGCATGGCTGTACCGTTGGTGAACTTGTCTACGATTTTTACGGCGGCGCTGGCCATCAGTCTGGTGCCTGCCATTTCGGAAGCACGCGCCCTGGGCCTGCAGGAAAGCATCCGCCACAAGACCGGCGTGGCGTTCCGGGTTGCCATGATCGTGACCTTTCCCTGTTTTATGGGATTGTTCTTTCTGGCGGAAAAGGTGGCGGGGCTGATTTATAATGCGCCCGGCGCCGCGCCGGCCATTCAGGCCATGAGCATCGGCATCGTGCTGCTGGGTATGCACCAGGTCAGTACGGCGGTACTGCAGGGCATGGGGCGTACCAGTATTCCGGTTCTCAATATGGTCGCTGCCTGCGTGGTAAAGGTCCTGCTGAACTGGACGCTGACCGCCATTCCCTGGCTGGGTATTCGCGGTTCCGCTATGGCTACCGTGGCGGATTTCGGCGTGGCGGCGCTGATTAATATGTACTTTATTTATAGGCTGACAGGTTATAAAATGTCGCTGCCTGTTTTTCTGAAACCGCTGGTCGCGGCCGGCGTAATGGGCGCTGCCATACTGGGCGTCCTGTGTGCGGCGTCCGGACTGGGAGGCTGGGTTCTTCTGCTGTGCATTCCTGTTGCAGCCATTGTTTACGGCGTAGTCTTAACGTTCATCGGCGGCCTCACGAAAGAAGACCTGGAGAGCCTGCCGTATCTGGGCAGCCGTATCCTGCGTATCGGGCAGAGGCTGGGCGCGTTTAAGGAATGATTCTTTGACATAAAATCGTCAAAGGTTTGGCGTATACTGGTTTTGCTGAAAATGGATGGAAACGCTGCATAATTTTAATCGTACTGGTGAGAGCATGGAAGAAAATAACAAATTGGAAGAAATGAATACGGAGCCGGTGGTTCAGCTGATCATTCCCCGGGACAACGGGCAGGAAAAAATTTTTTCCGTAACCCGGAAAAAAGGAATGACGCTGGCGGGTCTTTTGGCTGTTGTGTTTGTTTGTCTGGCAGGGGCGGCCGGATTTTACGGCTGGCAGTATCATCATACGCCTATTGATAAAGCGGCGTATCGGGAGTATCTTGACCATAAATCGGAGCAGGAAGCAAAGCTCCAGTCTTTGTTGGAAGATAATGAAAAAATGCTGCGGGACATGAGCGAGATCCATACGCTGGAGACTAAACTGCGCCGTGCGGTGATCCAGAACAGCGGCGACCGGGAATTTTCCAGCAGCCTTGATTCGATTGGGGCGACACCGGACGTAAAATCGACAGACCCGTCGTACAGCGGCAAGGGCGGTCCCGGTGCGGACATCAGCATGCTGGATGTGGCGGCGGCCCAGAATAAGAACCTGACGGCACAAATCGACCGGCAGAAGAAAAACATGCATGAACTGCTGACAGTGATTGAAGGACGGAACAATCGTCTGTCTACCTTACCGGATCTTTGGCCTACCGACGGCGGTGTCATCAGTTCCTATTACGGAGGCCGGACGGGTCCCATCAACGGCGGTTTCGACTGGCATCCCGGTCTGGATATTGCGGTGGACATCGGCACGCCGGTGTATGCCGCGGCCATGGGAACAGTGGATATGGCAGGCTGGAACGGCGGGTACGGGCAGTTTGTGAAGATCCGTCACGGTAACGGGTATGAAAGCGCTTACGGACATATGAGCGGTATCGCCGTTTCCGCGGGGCAGCAGGTACGCAAGGGCGAAATCATCGGCTTTGTGGGAAGCACCGGATACAGCACCGGTCCTCATCTGCATTTCGAAGTGTTCGTGGACGGGGAGAATATCGATCCGCTGTATATGCTGAAGAAGGCAAAATAAAAAGGAAGAATACAATCTCATATAGCAAATAAAAAGAGCCGGGGCGTATCCTGTTGGATATGCTTCGGCTCTTCGCTGATTCAGTGTGTGGATACCGGAGAAACAGGAAAAGGCTAATACGCAGGTTGAATCGGTGTTTCCACAAGTTTAAGCTGTCTTTTGTTTTCGTACATTTGCTCGTCCGCGCGGCGCAGGACCTGTTCCACACCGGCGTCCTCTCCCGGTCGGAACACGGCGATTCCCCTGGCCACATCCACTTTTTCCCAGGGATGGGAAACGGTCGCGGCGACTTCTTCCGTCTTTTTGTCAAAGGCCTGCAGCAGTTCGTCACGGTGTTTATAATCGCTTCCCTGGAGCAGGGTCGCAAACTCATCGCCGCCAAGCCGGAACACAGGGCTGTGGGTGAAAGTCTCGCAGATTGCATGGCTGGCTGCCCGCAGGTAGATGTCGCCCCGTTCGTGTCCGTAGGCATCGTTGATCTCTTTCAGCCAATTGCAGTCAAACATGACAACGGCAAATTCCGGGCCGTTCTGTTCCGCACCCAGTTTTATGCTGTTGTTCAGTCGTCCGGCATAAATATCAAAGGCTCCCTTGTTCTTGATTCCGGTCAGGGCGTCCGAATAGGCCCGGCTGTTCAGGTCGCTGATATACATCTGCAGATGGTCCCGCATCTGCCGGAAAGATTTAGTCAGGATACCCAGTTCATCTTTGCCGTCATAATCCAGTTCCGCGTTGAAATTGCCGGAGGCCAGTTTCTGGGATGCCTGGGCAAGCTGCAGCAACGGTTTGGTTAAAGCGCCGGCAATGAACAGGGTGGCCACGATAAACACGGCAAGGATCGCAATGGCTGCCAGCAGGATGAAACGGGTCGTCTGGCGCCAGGAAGAAAAGATTTCAGCCACCGGCGCCGTCACCACCAGTTTCATTCCGTTGGACAGGGTGGAAAAAGAAAGCTGCCGCTGTTCCCCGTTTAGGGTGTACCGGATCAGATGATTGCCGTTGTTTGGCTCCTGAAACATGTTGGCACTGAGGCCGACGCTGATTTCTTCCGGTGTTTTGCCTGCCGATATGCTGGGATGGAAAATGATCCGGCCTTTGTCGTTAAGCAGGAACGCGAAGCCGGTATCGTAGACCCGCATGGCCTGTACCGGGGATGTGATGCTGTAGAACAGGGTATCCATGCCCAGTACACCGATCAGCACGCCGTAATTATAGATCGGCATCACATAGGAGACCGTGGGCAGTTTTCCCAGAAGATGGGCCTTATAGGGACCGACCCAGCAGGCTCTGCCTTTTGTTACCGGTTCGAAATACCAGGCGCTGTTTTCCTTGTCGGCGGGGTCAGGCCGGGCGGAAATCATCGAATCGTTTTTTATAAAAGACGGTTTGCCGATCTTTGAATAGAAAAAACCCTGTTCCGATGTGCCGATCTCCGGGTTGATATAGTAATAATAGCTGACGATACCGCTGGTATAATCGGCGACATTGCCGAAAGCCTGCTGCACTTCCCGCAAGTGTTTTTGCATAAAAGTATCCAGCTGGTTTCTCTGCTCCGGCGTACGCCAGGTTATATCAAGAGACGCCAGTGATACGCCGTAGCTTTTCAGATTAACGGTATCCAGCGAATGTTCGGCAATATGAGCGGTAATATCTACTGCTGTTTTAAGGCTGTTGAGACGTGCGTCGGCTGTTTGCGCTGCGTTCTGGCTCAGCAGATTCATTTTTTCTACCGAGTTCTGGTCGTTTTCTTTTCCGAGGGTGAAAAAGCCGATGACGATAAAAGTTAGCAGACTGGTCAGAATTGCCGCGATGGTCATTGCGGTAATTTTCATACGGATGGAATGCATTTCATTTGCCCCTTGACAGGTTGGTAACGTTTGAAATTACTCAATTTTATATCACATTTATTCTATTGTATTATAAATCTTTAATTTTTAGTTGTAAATGGAAAATTCAGTCAGTTTACATTGCCGCAGGTAACGTAGTAAGTGAATCGTATTGAATTCCTCTGCGCGGGGATCGGCGCTTTTGCATTTTGACAAAGGTGTTGCTTTAACAGGCTGCAGTATTTATGATATAATAAAACAACAGAGCATTATCATAACGTGTTAATGACGCGATGGTTTATGGTCAGGGATTTGCTAAAAAATTGTAAATCCATACAATCTGTATTTTCAAATTTTTGGGATGTTGGAGCGTAACAGCATGCATGCAATTCGTAACGGGCGTATTGTGTTGAACGACAAAATTTTAGACGGCTGCGCCCTGTTGTTTGATCGGAAAATTATAGGAATTGTTTCACGTGAAACGTTGGATTCTGCATGGGAAAAAGGAAAATGCTGGCAGGGTAAGCCGCTGACGCTGACAGACGCGCAGGGCGCCTATGTTTCGCCGGGCTTTATCAATCTGCATATCCATGGCTGTACCGGTGCGGACACGATGGATGCAACGGAAGATACACTGGCAGTCATGAGCCGTTTTCTGGTGCAGACCGGTGTTACGGCTTTTTTACCTACGACCATGACCTGCGCAAAAGCTGATGTATATAAGGCGTTGCAGCGTATCCGGGAAACGATGACGGTGATTACACGCCGCCGGGATGAGACGCATGAGCCTGCGCAAACAGAACGGAAGCCGGCAATCGAAGAGGTCAATATTTCGGACACGCCTTCGTCAGAGCATTTCCCGGCAGCGTCGGGCATTTCCGCAAAAACCGAAGAGGAAAAACATTGCCTGCTGCCGGGGGCCAAAGTGTTGGGCGCCTATTTGGAAGGACCTTTCATCAGCAGCCAATATAAAGGCGCGCAGAAAGAAGATTTTATTACGCAGGCGGACTTTGCTTTTATCAAAGATTTTGACGATGTAATCAAGGTTGTGGTGCTGGCGCCGGAAACACTGAAAGATGAGCTTACTCTCAGGGAGTTTATCGCACAGTGCAGGGCGCATCATATGATCGTTTCCTTAGGCCACAGCGCGGCGGAGTATGATACGGCGCTGCAGGCAATTCGGGAAGGCGCCTTCCATGTTACGCATTTGTGCAATGCCATGACGGGCCTGCATCACCGGAACCCCGGTCTGTTGGGCGCTGCGTTGGACAGTCCGGCGATGTGCGAGTTGATTGCCGATGACCTGCATGTGCATCCGGCAGTGCAGCGGCTGATTTACCGCATGAAAGGCGCGGCCGGAATTGAACTGATTACCGATTCCATGCGTGCCTGCGGTTTGCCGGACGGAATTTCCGAACTGGGCGGGCAGACGGTATATGTAAAAGACGGGGCAGCCAGGCTGGCGGACGGCACGATAGCGGGCAGCGTGGTAACACTGAACCGTGCCATGGCGAATTTCCGGAATAATACCGGCGCGACGGTTCCTGAGGTGGTTCGCATGGTGACGGAGAACCAGGCCCAGGAGCTGGGACTGTTTGAAAAAATCGGCAGCCTGAGTCCCGGCGCGGCGGCGGATATTACTCTGTTTAACGAAAATTTCACAGTTTTGAACACGTTTGTGGATGGCTGCCAGGTTTACAAGAACCCGGCTTTTCGGTAAAATAAAAGAGACGCGAATTAATCAGCGTTTCCTGAAGAAAGCGAGATTCAAACCGTATCCAAAAACAGAGAAGCGAGGTACCTATGTTATTAAACGATATCATTCAAAAACACCCGGCGGAGAAAACCGCGTTCATTTTTAAAAATCAGTACACAACGTATGGAGAATTCCGTAAAAAGGTAGAAGACTGGGCGCTGTTTTTACAGTCCCAGGGCATAAAAAGAGGCGACAGGGTCGGTCTGTTAAGCAAAAATTCAACGGACTTTGTAGCAGCATACTTTGCTGTAGTAAAGGCCGGTGGCATTGTAGTGCCCTTTAACTTCCAGCTCATTGCGCCGGAAATTTCCTATATTGTAAAAGATACGGAAATGAAAATGCTCCTGACGAAAAATCCGGTGGATTTGGATCAGGCTTTGCGCGATTTAGGCTGGGAACAGGAACTGAAGCAGTTTACCTTTGAGGAGATGGCGCCGCCGGAGGGGGCGGAGTTTATCGATTATGCCTTGGAAGAACAGGATCCGGCTGCAATCATTTATACATCCGGAACCACGGGCCGTCCCAAGGGAGCCATGCTGAGCCAGGGAAACATTGTGCATAACACACAGGACTTTATGGCGATTACGAAAATGCAGGAGGATGATATTGCACTGTGTGTGCTGCCTATGTATCACTGCTTCGGTTGGATTTGCACGGTGTGTTCCAACCTGTATATCGGCGCGACCCAGGTGGTGCAGGAGACCTACCAGTTTAGCGACGCCATGAGCCTGATAAAAAAGTATCATGTGAACACGATGTGCGGCGTGCCCACCATGTTCCAGCTGTTTGTAAAGGGCGCAACAGCTGAAGAACTGGCTCATTTCCGTTTCTTTATCAGCGGCGGCGCACCGCTGTCCCGCGTATTATATGATGCCTTTGCAAAAAAATTCGGGCAGCATGTGCAGGAAGGGTACGGTCTTTCGGAAGCAACACCGGTTACGACCTTCAACCGTATTGACAAGACCAAACAGGGATCCATCGGCCTGCCGATTCCTCATGTGGAAGTAAAACTGATGGATACGGATTCCCAGGAAGTGCCTGTCGGTGAAGTAGGGGAAGTGTGCGTGAAGGGGCCTAATGTAATGCTGGGCTACTGGAACCGGCCGAAAGAAACGGCGTGGACCCTGCGGGACGGATGGCTTCACACGGAAGATTTAGCCTATCGTGATGAAGAAGGCTGGATCTTTATCGTTGACCGCCTGAAGGACATGATTATCAGCAGTGGTGAAAACGTGTATCCTCGTGAGGTGGAAGAAGTGCTGATGGCGCATCCGGATATTAAGGAAGCCGCTGTAATCGGGATTCCGGACAAACTGCGTGGGCAGGCAATCTGCGCTTATATTGTGCCGGAAGACGGAGGCACGACGGATAAGCGTATGATCCGCAAATATCTGCTTTCCCGGATTGCGGCGTACAAGGTTCCCAAGGAATTCATTTTCTGCAATCAGCTGCCCCGGAACAATACCGGCAAGATTATGAAAAATGTATTACGGGAACAGTCGCTGGATAATCTGATCAATCGGAAATAAAACCGGGCTGTAATTTATAAAGATACAACAAAAACGGTCACCCTGTTTTGCAACAGGATGACCGTTCTTTTAATTGCACGTTACCGTTTGGTAATCAGTTCTTTGCCTGCCTGCAAGGCTTTTTTATTCGCTTCTTCCGTTCCTTTGGGAACCCGGTTCAGCACAGCTTTTTCCAGCGCTTCTTCGGATACGCAGTGGGTTAAGGCCACAACAGCCCCTAACGCTACGATGTTGGCGAATAAGGATTTGCCACAGGCGCCGATGGCCGTGTGGGTGATGGGCAGATCGATACGTTCTTTATAGGTTCCCGGTACTTCTGTTACAAACAGGGAATCTGTGATCACGATACTGTCTTTGCCGCAGTCCTTGGTGTACTTGTTCGCCGCTTCCTGGCTCATGGCCAGCAATACATCCGGGCAGGTAACCCGGCCAAAATAAATCTTGTCGTCGGAGATGATAGCTTCCGCTTTGGAAGAACCGCCCCGGGCTTCCGGTCCGTAGGACTGGGACTGGATGGCTTCTTTACCGTCGAGGATCGCTGCTTCCGCTAAGATGATACCGGCTGTGATCAGGCCCTGGCCGCCGGTTCCGGAAAATCTAAAATTATGTTTCATGATTATTTCCCTCCCTGTGCGCGCCGGATGACTTCATCATAGGCTTCGGTATATTCCTGTACGTCGTTGGTTTCAAACAGTACGCCGATGGGGAACTTGCCCGCTGCGATGGCTTCGGCTTTTTTCTCTTCGTCCATCTTGTCCCAGGCTGCTTTCATTACGCCGTGGTCCCGCTGCCATTCCATCATTTTGGCCGGTGTACCCGCTTTGTTCTGACGTCCGAAGTTGATGGGGCAGGCCGATACGCATTCGATGATGGAGAAGCCTTTGTGGGCGATGCCTTTGGCAATCACATCTACCATCAGAGGTACATGGAAGGTGGTAGCCCGTGCGCAGAAGGTAGCGCCGGCTGCTTTTGCCAGATCCAGCAGATTGAAAGAAGGCTCGATGGTCAGATACGGAGCCGTAGTCGCTTTGGATCCTTTGGGGGTCATGGGCGAATACTGACCGCCGGTCATGCCATAGATGCTGTTGTTATATACTACCAATGTTAAATCAATGTTGCGGCGTGCCGCATGAATCAGGTGGTTGCCGCCGATGGCCGTGCAGTCGCCGTCGCCGCTGGCTACGATAACCTTCAATGCCGGGTTCGCCATCTTCAGGCCGCTGGCGATAGGCAGGGCCCGTCCGTGTAAGGTGTTGGCCGTATTAAAATCCAGATACCCGGAAGAGCGGCTGGAGCAGCCGATACCGGAAATTAAAGCGACTTCGTCTTTAGATAAGCCCTGCTTATCCACTGCTTTTACGATAGCGCCCGTGATGACGCCGTTGCCGCAGCCGGGGCACCAGATGTGGGGCAGGCGGCCCGGGCGAAAATATTTTTCAACTAATTGTTCCATTCCCATGGTCTTATCTCCTTTCCCTTACCGGCCCATGGCCTTTTTGATTTCCGCCAGCAGTTCCTGCGGTGTTGCGGATTCGTTGTCGTACTTGCCGTACAGGGTGACAGGGCATTTGCCCGCTACGACCCGTTCTACTTCCAGCACATACTGGCCGTAGTTCAGCTCATGCACTAAAATGCCTTTCACTTTACCTGCCAGCTCTTTCACTTCTTTTTCCGGGAAAGGCCAGATGGTGATGGGACGGAAGAAACCGACTTTCAGTCCTTCAGCCCGGGCCATGTCTACCGCTTCGTAAGCGGTACGGGCCGCGCCGCCGAAGGAAAGCACGGCGAACTCCGCGTCGTCCATCTTATAATTTTCAAATGTAACGATATCTGCCAGGTTATTATAAATTTTATCATGCAGGCGGTTCAGGGCGTTGACCGTACCGGCCGGCGTGCCTTTCGGGAACCCGGTCTCGTCGTGGATCAGGCCGGTGACATGCCAGCGGTAACCGCTGCCGTAATCTGCCATGGCAGGAACCAGATTGTCTTCTGTGGTGCCATAAGCCAGATACTCTTCCGGTTTGCAGGTGGGACGTACCCGGTCCACGGTTTCTACCGTGCTGTAGTCATCTGGCAGCTCAATTTTTTCCCGCATATGGCCGATGACTTCGTCCATTAAAATGATGACGGGCACCCGGTATTTTTCCGCCAGGTTGACCGCGCGGATGGTGAGCCAGAAGCATTCCGGCACGCTGGAGGGCGATACCACGATGACCCAGTGGTCGCCGTGGGTACCCCAGCGGGTCATCATTACTTCGCCCTGGGCGGGACTGGTGGGCTGGCCGGTAGCAGGACCAACCCGCTGCACGTCTACGAGGACTACAGGGATTTCCGCCGTGCAGGCCAGACCTAACATTTCCTGTTTCAGGGAGAAGCCGGGGCCGCTGGTGGCGGTCATGGCTTTTTTGCCGCCCATGGAGGCACCGATGGCTGCGCCTAACCCGGCGATTTCATCTTCCGTCTGCATAAATTTGCCGCCGACCTGGGGCAGGCGGGCTGCTAACTGTTCGGCAATTTCCGTAGAAGGGGTGATGGGATAGCCGCCGTAAAATTTAACGCCGGATGCAATGGCGCCTTCTACTACTGCCTGGTTGCCTTGCAACAGTAATACTTTGGACATAATCTCACTCCTTTACTTTTCTACAAAAATCGCGTAATCAGGGCAACGCATCTCGCACTGTCCGCAGCTGATACAGTCTTTCTCTTTGCCTTCGATGATGGCAACTTTTTCAATCTCGGTGACTTCCAGTACCTTTTTAGGGCAGAAGTTCACGCAGATGCCGCAGCCTTTGCAGCGTTTTTCAACAATCTTAAGCACCTTGGATTCCTCCTCAACTGTTAAACTGATGATTTTGTAATTCGATTCGCTTCAGTTGCTCTTCTGTATCTCTATGCTGTCCGGTTGCAGCAACAGGCCGCAACCGGTACGATTAACAGGTATAACTACATCAGCAGGTATGGCATTTATCGTACAGTCCGGTCTTCTTCAGTACCCGGACCGCAGTCTCGCCGATATGGGCAACCGTGTCCGCCACTTCGATGCCGGCCGCGTTCAACGCTTTAATCTTGTCGTCAGCAGTCCCCTTGCCGCCGCTGATGATGGCGCCCGCATGACCCATGCGTTTGCCGGGAGGAGCCTGACGGCCGCTGATGAACCCGATAACCGGTTTCTTCATGTTGGCTTTGATCCACTCCGCCGCCTCTTCTTCCGCCGTACCGCCAATCTCGCCGATCATAATGACAGCCAGCGTGTCGTCGTCTGCGTTAAAGGCTTCCAGGGCTTCGATGTAGTCCATGCCCTTAACCGGGTCGCCGCCCAGACCTACCGCGGTAGTCTGGCCGATGCCTGCCATGGTCAGCTGATACGTCGCTTCATAGGTCAGGGTGCCGGAACGGCTGATAACACCCACATGACCTTTCTTATGAATATAAGTAGGAAGTAATCCCAGACGGCATTCGTCTACCGTTAAAATACCAGGGCAGTTTGGACCTAACAGACGGGTCTTCTTCCCTTTCAAATAAGCGCGAACTTTTACCATGTCATGTACCGGGATGTGCTCGGTGATGCAGCAGACAAAATCCAGTTCCGCATCAATGGCTTCGCAAATGGCGTCCGCCGCGAAACGGGCCGGTACGTAAATCACAGAGGCGTTGGCGCCGGTGGCTTCTTTCGCTTCGCTTACCGTATTGAATACGGGAATCTTGCCCAGTACTTTTTCCCCGGCTTTGCCCGGAGCTACGCCGGCTACCACATTCGTGCCGTAGTCCAGCGCAATCTTGGTATGGAACGTAGCCTGACGGCCCGTAATGCCCTGTACG
>JAFSPK010000136.1:0-30019 GCA_017443005.1 Acidaminococcaceae bacterium | reverse complement strand
TACGCGGCATCCCTCCGTACAGCATAAAATTGTCCAGCGCTTTCCGCTCATCGCCACCTACAAACGCGTAATATTCTTTAAAGCTGAGAGGATACATATGAATCTGCGTGGCGCGGCCTCTGAACTCTGTTGCAATGTCGCTGGAAAGACCTTTGGAATTACTGCCTGTAACATACACATCCAGGTTTTTATAAGCTTTCAGTTCGTTCAGCATATCGTAAATCGTAACGTCTATATTTCCGTTTTCTGTATCGGTTACCGTTTGCGTCATCTGCACTTCATCCACAAACAGATAAAGTTGCTTTTCCTTGTCCGTTTGCACCAATTTTTCCACGTATTCACATAAAGTGATGGGATTTCTGTATTTATAATACCGCCTTTGATCCAGTGCGATACGGATGATCTGTTCTTCCGTCACACCCTGCCCCAACAGATAGTTATAAAACAAATCAAACAGCAACACAGATTTGCCGCATCGGCGGATGCCGGTGATAACTTTGACATCTCCATTCCACATGGCGCGGATGATTTTTTCTGTATAGACATTGCGTTGAATCATAATTTTCACCTCGTACTTACGACGTACGCGTCGTAACTTTTAAATCAATTATAGTGCTTTTTACTGTAAAACGCAAGCGCATAGTTAAAAGTTGTGACGCGTGCGTCGTAACTTTTGAATGGGGTAAAACTTCCTTCAACTACGCGATAAATTAAAATCGTAAACCGGTTTGTATCCATGAACGGATTCTTTTCTTTGTTTCACACATTTATATTATTCTGGTTTTATCACATAATTATAGTTGGTTTCTGGTTTTATTGACTTATTGCTGTTCCGCAAGCTATAATAATTTAATAAAAGAGAATGTGGTGAAAACATTGTTGAATTCAGACTGGACGCCGCTGTTAATGCAGTGGTACGACAAATACAAACGGACGCTTCCCTGGCGGACGGAATCGCCCCGTGACCCGTACAAGGTGTGGGTCTCGGAGATCATGCTGCAGCAGACAAGGGTGGAAGCGGTAAAATCCTATTATACAAACTGGATGGAACATTTTCCGGATATTCCCACGCTGGCTGCTGCGGAAGAAGAAGATGTGGTTCGGCAGTGGCAGGGGCTGGGTTATTACAGCCGCGCCCGGAACCTTCACACGGCGGTGCGGGAGGTCATGGAGCATTACGGCGGCAAGGTGCCGGAAACCAGGGAAGAGATACGCAAACTGAAAGGTATCGGCGACTACACAGCCGGCGCTATCCTCAGCATGGCGTACGGCAAACAGGAAACCGCGGTGGACGGCAACGTACTCCGGGTGTTTGCACGCATTTATAATATGGAAGACAACATTCTTTCCGCCAAGGTGAAAAAAGAAATTACGGAGCTGGTAAAAACACGGCAGGATGCCGCACGTCCCGGTGATTTCAATGAGGCGTTGATGGACTTGGGCGCTACTGTTTGTATTCCGGGGCAGCCCCGTTGTGAAGTGTGCCCGCTGGTTGGGGTGTGCCAGGCGAAAAAGGCAGGGAAGGAAAATGAGATTCCCCTGCGGATCACGAAGAAGGAAGTTCCGGTGGAACCCATTACGGTGTTTGTGGTGAAACTGAGGAAGGAAGAAGCGGTGCAGGATAAACCGATACAGGATAAACTGATACAGGACAAACCGATACGGGATAAACTGATACAATCGGGTTGCAATGGTCGTAGGGATCAGGCAGGCATTCCAACAGAAGCTGCTACATTTTATTACCTTCTTCACCAGCGTCCGTCCAAAGGGTTGCTGGCAGGCATGTGGGAATTCCCCACCTGTGCGGGAGAAGGTGAGCAGGGAAGGGAAGCGCTGACTGCTTTGCTGTCGGGAATGGGAGTCGCTGTCGGAAACATATCCCGAAGGGTCCGGAAGATCCGGCATGTCTTTTCTCATAAAATCTGGCAGATGGCGGTTTATACGGCAGAGGCAGCGACGGTAACAGGTGAATGTGCGCAGGTAACTGCTGCAAAACAATCCCGCAAAACGGATCCGGCAGATCGTATTGCAGCCAATCCGGATGCGGCAACACTTCCGAACGACTGGCGCTGGGTTCCGGTGGCTGAGCTGGAAGATTACAACCTGGCGGGACCTCATAACCGTATTCTTCGGGATGGGAACGAACCAACAACAAAATAGTTGCAATAAAAAAGACTTAAGCAAAACATCGGGAACGCTTGCGTGATTTCATGAGGTGAAATTTGCCGATATGGCGAGATTGTTTGAAGGGCGAAGCCCTGAGTTTCGAAGCCACAGGCAAATGAACCCATGAAATAGCAAGCGTTCCCGGTTTTGCGAAGTCTTTTTATTGTAACTTTATATTCAGTTTTCTTACATGTCCCCCTGCTCAAACTCCACCGGTCCCGGCTCCCGTTCATCAATAATCGACTGCAGCACCATCCCGATAAACGGATTCTGGTTCAGCTGCATCGCCTGGATCACGGCCTTCTTCAATTCCACGGGCACCTTGTCCCGGGGCCAGGCGGATACCGAAAGGGCCGCCATGCCGATAGCGTGCTCGTAAATGGAAGTCAGGCAGGCCTGCAGCAGCGGTTCCCCTTCCCCGGGGTAATCCCGCAGGTAATTGGCAAAATTGACCAGCAGATTTTCATCTTCCATGTACTGCCGCAGATGGGCCTCGGCGCAGTCCAGGAACAGATGGCGCCGGGTATCGATCCGCTTCTCGTCTCCGCCGGATTCCGCAAACATCAGGTAGCGGAGGGCGGTCTGATCCTTCGGATGCTCATTGTAGAACTTGATCACATCCGGCCAGATGTCAATATCCAGATCGGCGGCAAAGTCCACGATCTCCGCATTCAGCCGGCCGTTGCGGTCGAACAGGGAAGCCCGGATCTCCGGTTCCCAGTCTTTGTAAAAAATCAGGCTGTCGCACTTGCCGATCAGCAGCTGGGCTGCGTTGGCGGTGAGGACGGCTCCTTTTTTTTCGGCGGCCAGTACTTCCAGCCGGTCCTTGACGGCAAAGATGGTCAGCAGGTTCCGCGGCGTTTTGGCGTAGGTCTCCGCATGCCGCAGGAAATCCTGCAGCAACGACTCCAGCGGAATATGCAGCGCCGGTATCATCGAATTCTCGATGTTATCCTCCGCCGGGTCCCGGTCGGGGAGCAGGAAAATCAGATAGGTGATGATGACGTTGGCGGCGGCCAGATAGATATCTTCCGGAATTTCTTCCTGCTGCAGCAGCTGCGGCAGTTGGCTTTCCCTGATGATGACCGGCGACAGGGGCGGCCAGAAGACCCGCAGTTCCAGCCCATTTTTCAGCAGCCAGAGACGCTGGGCCGGGGTTCTGTATTGCAGCAACAGCAGGGTGATGGCCCTGCCCCAGCCCTTTGTATGCCGGGCCAGGAACCACAGTTCTTTCTGCGGGCGGATTTCGCTTAACTGACAGGCCATGCACAGGAAAATGGTAAACTCCTCGCAGCGGGCCATGGTGAACAGGTCGTTGTACAGATGCTCGGAAAAGGACTTGCGTACCTGGTCCAGGCCGATGAGCCCGCAGATCAGGTAGGCGAACTTGACCGCTTCCCGGTCCTTGGCGGTGTAGAACCATTCCTGGGCCAGATGCAGCAGGTCGTAGCTGAGCTTTTCGCCGCGAAGCTGGCCGGCCAGTGCAAAAAATACCGTGATGATGGGCGTGGTGTAGACTTTCTCATACAGATTGTTTTTGGTTTTCTGGGTGGGATTTTTCAGCCAGGCCTTCAGCAGCAGATAGATATCTTTGGCTTGTTCCATGTCGCCGTCTTCGGTTTTGGACCGGAACATGGCGGCGTCCTCGGTGCCGTAGGTATATTCCCGCATCAGATTGTCCGGCAGGGGGGAAGCGTCGTAGTTCCCCTTGCTGTCTATGTGTTCCACCACATACAGGTAGAGGCTTTGGTAATCTGTAGTTGTATTGGTGATTTCTTTATTGGAAGACATTTTGTAACCTCAGTTGCATCGTATTTTGTTCAGAGAAAAGCAGGATACAGTCCAAACGTGGAAAGTTCCGGGCAATCCAGGGCATATTTCCGGGTGATTCGGATGCATATTCCCAAAGGGTCCGGATATTTCTTTCCGGACGATCCTGCTATTATTTATTATAGAAATATTTTACATTACAGCATATTATATCACAATTTGTTTTCATGCAAGAGCCGTTTTAAGATTTCACAGAATTTACAAGAATAATGTATACATGACTTGAAACGGTTGAATTTGTAAATCTCTTATAATACAATAGAGCCACATATGGGAGGGAACGCCGGTTCACTCTGCCGTTTTCAGCAGCAGGGCCGCGTTTCCCGACAAAATGCCTGCACATTCCAAGGAGGAGACAAGATGAGAAAGATTAAAACGGTTTTAGTTGCGAACCGGGGCGAGATCGCCATCCGCGTGTTCCGCGCCTGTAACGAGCTGGGGATTCACACCATTGCGATTTTTTCCAAAGAGGATACCTTATCCCTGCATCGCAATAAAGCCGATGAAGCCTATCTGGTAGGCCGGGGCAAGGGTCCGGTGGAAGCCTATCTGGATATTGAGGATATCATGCGGATCGCCCATGAGCATGACGTGGACGCCATCCATCCCGGTTACGGCTTCCTGTCGGAAAACGCCGAGCTGGCCAAACGCTGCGCCGAAGAAGGGTTCCTCTTTATCGGTCCCCGGGTGGAACACCTGATCATGTTCGGGGACAAGGTTAACGCCCGCGCCCAGGCAAAGCTGGCGGACATTCCCATGATCCCCGGCAGCGACGGTCCCATTTCTTCCGTGGAAGACGTGCGGGCTTTCGGCGAAAAGTACGGGTATCCGCTGCTGATCAAGGCGGTCAACGGCGGCGGCGGTCGCGGCATGCGCGCGGTCAATTCCCCGGAGGAAGTGGATACAGCCTATGCTCTGGCTAAGTCCGAAGCGCTGAAAGCTTTTGGCAACGATGAAATTTATCTGGAAAAATATCTGAAAGACCCAAAACATATTGAAGTGCAGATCCTGGGTGACGAACAGGGCGAGATCGTGCACCTGTACGAGCGTGACTGCTCCGTGCAGCGCCGTCACCAGAAGGTGGTGGAGATGGCACCGGCCACCTTCGTGAAGCCGGAACTGCGGCAGCGGATCTGCGATGCGGCGGTGAAGCTGATGAAAAATGTGGATTACATCAGCGCCGGCACCGTGGAATTTTTGGTTACCGCTGACGACGAGTTCTATTTTATTGAAGTAAACCCCCGTATTCAGGTGGAACATACCGTTACGGAAGCCATTACGGGGATCGATATCGTCCAGAGCCAGATCCGCATTGCGGAGGGCTACGGTATCCACAGTCCGGAAGTGGGCATTCCGGAGCAGGACAAGATCGGCATCCGGGGCGAAGCTATCCAGTGCCGTATCACTACGGAAGACCCGCTGAACAATTTCATGCCGGATACGGGCAAGCTCATCGCCTACCGCAGCGGCGGCGGCATGGGCATCCGTCTGGACGCGGGCAATGCCTTCACGGGTTCTGTCATCACCCCGTACTATGATTCGTTGCTGGTTAAGGCCACCACCTGGGGCCTGAACCATACCATCGCGGTGACCAAGATGCTGCGCTGCCTGAAGGAATTCCGTATCCGCGGCGTGAAGACAAACATCGCATTTTTGGAAAACCTGCTGCAGCATCCGCATTTTATCAACGGTACCTATACCACCAATTTCCTGGACGAGACGCCGGAGCTGTTCCATTTCCCGGAAGGCCGGGACCGGGGTACCAAACTGCTGCATTATATTGGGGATATTACGGTGAACGGCTACGCCAACGTGGGCGTGGTACCCAAACCGGAATTTGCGCCCATGAATATGCCTAAGCCTTTCACCGGCGAACTGCCCGCCGGCACGAAACAGATCCTGGACGCCAGAGGGCCGGAAGGGCTGGCTAAGTGGGTGCAGGAGCAGAAGGAAGTGCTGCTGACGGATACCACCTTCCGTGACGCCCATCAGTCCCTGTTCGCCACCCGCCTGCGCACGGCGGACATGCTGCGGGTCATCAAAGATACCGCCGGCAAGCTGCCGGAACTGTTCTCCTTTGAGTGCTGGGGCGGTGCTACCTTTGACGTTGCTTACCGTTTCCTGGATGAAAGTCCCTGGAAACGTCTGCAGGATTTTAAGGAAGCTGCTCCCAACGTGCTGTTCCAGATGTTGCTGCGGGGCGCCAACGCGGTAGGGTACACCAGCTATCCGGACAACGTGGTTAAAGAGTTCATCCGGCTGTCGGCGAAAAACGGAGTGGACGTGTTCCGTATCTTCGACTCCCTGAACAGCCTGGACAACATGCGTCTTTCCATTGAAGCGGTGCGGGAGTGCAACAAAGTGGCGGAACCGGCCCTGTGCTACACCGGGGACATTCTGGATCCGGAACGGGATAAATATAATCTAAAGTATTTTGTGGATATGGCCAAGGAACTGGAACGGGCCGGGGCCAACATCATCGCCATCAAGGATATGGCCGGCCTTTTGAAACCCCAGGCTGCCTATGAACTGATCAGCGCCATGAAGGATGCGGTGACGGTGCCTATCCACCTCCACAGCCACGAAGGCAGCGGCAACACCATTTACACCTATGCCCGGGCCATCGACGCCGGGGTGGATATCGTGGACGTGGCCATGAGCGCCATGAGCAACGGGACCGCCCAGCCTTCGGCCTCCAGTCTGTATTATGCCCTGGAAGGACATCCCCGTCAGCCCAAGCTGAGCGTGGACGCCCTGAACGAATTCTCCCGGTACTGGGAGACCATCCGTCCTTATTACAAAGCGGCGGACAAGACCGAAAACTTCCCCAACCCGGAAGTCTATGTGCATGAGATGCCCGGCGGGCAGTACACCAACTTGAAGCAGCAGGCTGCTGCCCTGGGGCTGTTGGACCGCTGGGAAGATATCAAGGACATGTATCACCGCGTCAGCATGATGTTCGGCGATGTGATCAAGGTTACGCCTTCTTCCAAGGTTGTCGGCGACATGACCCTGTACATGGTGCAGAACGAGATTACGGAAGAGGATGTGTATGCCAAAGGGGATACCATGGACTTCCCGAAATCCGTCATCGAGTTCTTTGAAGGCCGTATCGGCACGCCTTACGGCGGGTTCCCGAAACGGCTGCAGAAGATCGTGCTGAAAGGGAAGAAGCCTATTACCCAGCGGCCGGGCGCCGTGCTGCCTCCCGTTGATTTTGAAGAGGTGCGGAAAAAACTGGAAGCCATGAACGCGCCCACCACGGACGAAGCGGTTTCCTCCTACTGCCTCTATCCCGATGTGTTCAAACAGTGGGTGACCCGCTGCGAGGAATACGGAGACGTAAGCGTGCTGGATACACCGACCTTCTTCTTCGGCATGACGATCGGCGAGGAAGTGGACGTGGAAATCGAAAAGGGCAAAGTGGTCATCATCAAGCTGATCCACATCAGCGAACCCAACGAAAACGGCAAGCGCACCGTGTCCTTTGAATTTAACGGCATGCCCCGTGAGCTGGAGATCTTCGACAAGAATGTGAAGACGGAAAACGTGGCCCGCAAGAAAGCGGACAAGAGCAATCCGGGTGAAGTGGGGGCGACCCTGTCCGGTTCCGTGGTGAAGCTGCTGGTGGAAAAGGGCCAGAGCGTAACCAAGGGAACGCCGCTGCTGGTCACGGAGGCCATGAAGATGGAAACCACCATCGCGGCGCCTATCGGCGGTATCATCGGCCAGATCCATGTGCAGGCCGGCAGCCGCATTGAGAGCGGGGATTGCCTGCTGGAAATTGATTCGAAGAATTAAAAACAGTATGACCCGGCCTGATACCATCTGAATAAGCGGCGCGCTCCCGGAGGGCGCGAGGAAGAGAAATACACGCAGTATTCTCAGCCACGCAAAACAAACTGAACCGCAGGCTTCTAAGCCCCGTGCCAACGGCACGCAGCGAAGCCAGGCACCGAAGCGTTTGCGCCGCGCTATGAAGATGGCATTAGCCGGGTTATTTATTTTTCAATTATTTCACCCGGAGCATATTGCCAAGGCTGTGCTTTCGCGATAGAATATACTATCATGTTACTATGAAAAAACTGCTATGAAAAACTGTACTGCAGCTGCGAGGTGAAATAGATTTATGAACAATAACAACAACAATAACAACGGCAGACGGCCTCTTTACTATTACTACATCCTGGCCATGGTGGTGCTCATGGCTCTGAACACCTGGGTGTTCCCCGCCATGTTCAAGACCAAGGTGTCCGATCTGTCCTATGATGCTTTTATCCAGATGGTGGACGAGGGCAAGTTCGGCAAGGTGGAGATCAGCGACAAGCGGATCGCTGCTACGGCCAAGGACCCGGAAGATAAAAAGATTTATGTCACCGGCCGGGTAGACGACAACCAGCTGGTGGAAAAGCTGATGAAAAGCAAGGTGACCTTTTCCCAGGTCATCCCCAAGGAAAGCGGACCGCTGGAAAGCATATTCTATAACTGGATCCTGCCGATCCTGTTCTTCTTTATCATTGGCCAGCTGATCATGCGATACATGGGCGGCAAGGGCTTTGGCGGCATGGGCAACTTCGGCAAGAGCAATGCCAAGGTGTACATGCAGGCCCAGACCGGCGTCACCTTTGCGGATGTGGCCGGTCAGGACGAAGCCAAGGAAGCGCTGGTGGAACTGGTGGACTTCCTGCACAATCCCGGCAAGTATTCGTCCATCGGCGCTACCATGCCGAAGGGCGCGTTGCTGGTTGGCCCTCCCGGCACCGGTAAGACGCTGCTGGCCAAGGCCATCGCCGGGGAAGCCCGGGTGCCCTTCTTCAGCATTTCCGGTTCCGAATTTATTGAAATGTTTGTCGGCATGGGTGCGGCCCGTGTCCGTGACTTGTTTAAGGAAGCCCAGAAAAAGGCTCCCTGTATTGTGTTTATCGACGAAATCGATGCCATCGGCAAAAAGCGTGACAGCGGCGCCTTCGGCAGCAACGATGAACGGGAACAGACCCTGAACCAGCTGCTGTCCGAAATGGACGGCTTTGACGGCAGCAAGGGCGTTATCATCCTGGCGGCTACCAACCGTCCGGAATCCCTGGATGCGGCTCTGTTGCGTCCGGGCCGGTTTGATCGCCGGATTCCGGTGGAACTGCCGGACGTGAACGGCCGTGAATCGATCCTGAAAGTTCATGCCAAAGACGTGAAGATGCAGGACGACGTGGACCTGAAAAAGATTGCCCGCGCTACCCCCGGCGCCAGCGGCGCGGAACTGGCCAACATCATCAACGAAGCGGCCCTGTGTGCCGTGCGCAACAACCGGGACAAAGTGACCAACGCCGATCTGGAACAGGCGGTAGATATCATCATCGCCGGGTATCAGCGCAAGAACATGGTGATTTCCGAAGAGGAAAAGAAGAATACGGCGTATCATGAAATCGGGCACGCGCTGGTAGCGGCCAGCCAGACTCACAGCGCCCCGGTGGAAAAGATTACAATCATTCCCCATACCAACGGTTCCCTGGGTTACACCATGCAGGTGGACGAACAGGAGAAGCTGAATTATACCAAGGAAGACCTGTTTACCAAGATTGTGACCTTTACCGGCGGCCGGGCGGCGGAAGAAGTGGTGTTCAACCACATGACCGCCGGCGCCTCCAACGATATTGAGCAGGCCACCCGTCTGGCCCGGGCTATGGTGACTCGTTTCGGCATGACGGAAGAGTTCGGCATGATGGGGATGGAGACCGTCCATAATGCGTATCTGGGCGGCGACGCTACCCTGACCTGCAGCGAGACCACCCTGGCGAAGGTGGACGTGAAGGTCATGGAGATCATTAAGGAAGCGCACCAGAAGGCCCTGGCGATTCTGCGGGAGCACCGGGAGGAGCTGGACCGGCTGGCGGCGTACCTGCTGGAAAAGGAAACCATCACCGGCGTGGAATTCATGGCGGTGATGAATAACGAGGACCCGGTGGAAGCGGTGCGCAGAGCAGCGGAAGAAGCGGAGTCCCGCAATGCGGAACAGCGGGTGAAGGACGAGGAAAAGGCCCGCCGGGAAGCGGAAGAACTGGCGGCCAAGCAGGCCCAGTGGACGGCGGCTTCGGCTGCAGCCGGCATGGCAAGCGGCGCGTTGGGAACGGAAGCAACGGACGGGGCGGCGGAAGCTGCTTCTCCGGAGAATCCCCCGGAGCGGGAAAAAACCGTTGCGGAAGTGGACGCGGAAATGCGGGAAGCCATCCGTAAGGCGGAAGCGGATCCGGAGGAAGCAGAACGGGAAGCCCGCACTGTTGAGGAAAACAGCGGCCTCACCGATGCGGAGTTCCGCTCGGCTGACGAAGAGAAAAAAGAATAGTTTGTGGTTGCCGATTTGGTAAAATTATAAATTATAAAAATAAAAACTTCCTGATATTCGGGGAGTTTTTATTTGAAAGAAAAAAGAAATTTGACAAACTAATTATTAAAGAAAGATAAAAAAGCGGAGACGATATCTCTGAAGAAAACCCCTTTGACGTGTGAAACGAGAAAGGGGAGTAAGGGATATCATCTCCGCTTTATTAATAACTGTTTTAGATTTTTTCCGCTTCGCCCATTTCGCTCCAGCCGGTGCGCAGTTCGGGCGGGCGCTGTACGGTGTGGTCGGTCCGCTGGGTGAATCCCCTGCCGAATACGTCGCTGGCATCCTGCACGATCATGAAGGCAAAGGGGTCCAGCTTTTTCACCAGCTGTTTGATTTTGGCCACCTGGGTCAGTTTGACCACGCAGAACAGCAGTTTCCGATGCTGGTGGGTGTAGGCGCCTTCCCCTTCGATGTAGGTGACGCCGCGGCCTACGATTTTGATGATGGCTTCCGCGATTTCTTCGTTGCGGTCGCTGATGATGATAATATTTTTCTTGAAATCAAAGCCATCGGTGAAGGCGTTGGAGACTTTAAACACGATGAAGTAGGCGGTGAGAGTGTACAGGGCCGGTTCCAGTCCGAAGAAAAAGGCGCCTGCCGTCAGCAGCACGATGTTGATCAGGAAACCGGTGGTGCCGATGCTGATGCTGTAGAATTTTTGGACGATGGCGCCGATGATGTCGCTGCCGCCGGTACTGCCGCCCACCCGGTACAGGGTGCCCAGCCCGATGCCGTGGAGCACGCCGCCGGCGATACAGCTCAGCATGGGGTCGTGGACCTGGGTTAATTGCTGCAGCGGCGCAAACAGCTGCAGGAAGAAGGACAGGACCAGGGTGCCGTAGATGCCGCTGATGAAATAGTTGCGGCTCATGAGTTTATAGGCCAGGATGAACAGGGGAATGTTGAAGAGAATGTTGGTCAGGCTGACCTGCCAGCCGAACAGGTAGTAGAGGATCATGCCCAGGCCGGTGATGCCGCCGCTTAATAAGTGGTGGGGCAGGAAGAATGCATTCAGCGCTACGCCTGAGATGCAGGTCCCCAAAGTGATGGTCAGGTAACGTTTTAACTGTTTATTCATTTATATAATACTCCTTGCAGTGATTGTCTGTCAGTGAAACGGTTTTCCGTTGGGTAAAAAGTTCCGGTTTGTTGCAGACGCGCGGTTGGAAAATTGTAAGCCGCCGGTGTAACCGGTAAAACGGAACCGGCAGGCAAACGGAAAATACTTACCTAGCATACCACTATGGCGGAAAAATGCAAGAGGAATTTTATTGAATTTGTTTTTTCAGGGGGAAGCGGATTAATTCTTTCGGGAAAACACAGCTTCAATGGGCTGGTGTGCTGGCTGTGTACAGACGAATTGATCCGCGTTTCTTTTTTTTCCGCGGCAAATATTTAAAAAAAACATAAAATATGCTAAAATACATGTGGTATTTTGTATACAGTATTATTTTTATGTTTGCGGAACGCAGTGGTACGGATTTGGATAAGACCGACGCTGCTTGCCGTAATGACAGGGAACCTTTTATGAAACTGACGGAAACAGGATATGCCAAGATTAATCTGGGGCTGGACGTGCTGGGGCTGCGGCCGGATAAGTATCACGAGGTCGCGATGGTGATGCAGACGGTCAGTCTGTCGGATACCGTAACCATTACAGAGGGTCCGGAACTGGAAGTGACTACGGACCGGCCGGAACTGGAGGGAGGTCCTTCCAACCTGGCGTACAAAGCGGCTGTGCTGATGGGGGAATTTGCCCGGCGGGAGCCGCGGGTGCATATCCATATTGAGAAACGGATTTTTCTGACTGCCGGGCTGGCAGGGGGCAGCACGGATGCCGCTGCGGTCCTGCGGGGCCTGAACCGGTACTGGGAGCTGGGTCTGCCTGCGGAAAAACTGGAACGGCTGGGTGCCAAGCTGGGGTCTGACGTACCCTTCTGTGTAGCGGGCGGAACGGCGCTGGCCACCGGCCGGGGTGAGATCCTGACGTCGCTGCCGGACTTGCCGCCATTGCAGCTGGTGCTGGCAAAACCGCAGCTGGAGATTTCCACACCCTGGGCGTACCGGGAATTTGATAAGCAGAAAAATGTGATCCATCCGGATATCGACGGTATGGTACAGGCCGTACGGGCCGGCGATGTGCCGGGCGTGCTGCGGCGGTTGGGCAATGTGCTGGAACCGGTGACGGCAGGGGCGCACCCGGAAATCGGAGAGATCCGGGAGGACATGCTGGCGTACGGGGCGGAGCCGGTCATGATGAGCGGCAGCGGTCCTACCGTGTTTGGATTTGTAAAGAACAGAGAAACCGGCGAACGAATTGCCGGGATACTGCAGTCGCTGTGTCTGGAAGCAGCGGTGGCGGAACTGGTTGGGAGGAAAAGTGTATGAGCGGACATCTGGAACAGATTCGTCTGGACAGTTATAAACCGTTGCGGGAGCTGGTGTGCGAACACATCCGCGAGGCGATCATCAACGGCGTGTTTGCGCCGGGCGAACGGCTGATGGAGATACAGATGGCGGATGAGATGGGCGTAAGCCGCACGCCGGTGCGGGAAGCGATCCGCAAGCTGGAGATGGAAGGCTTTGTGGTGATGATCCCCCGGCGGGGGACCTATGTGTCCAATATGTCAATCCGGGATATCAACGACGTGTATGAGATCCGCATCAGTCTGGATACTCTGGCGGCGGGACTGGCGGCCGAGCGGATCAGCGATGAGGAGCTGGAGGAACTGCAGCGCCTGCTGGTTAAGGTCGGCAATGCCATCGAGGAAAATGATATGGCCAAAGTGGTGGAAGCGGACATCGAATTCCATGACGTGCTGTATAAGGCCAGCCGGAACGAGCGGCTGCGCAACATCATCAACAACCTGCGGGAGCAGATTACCGTGATCCGGGGCGTATCCATGCGCTATCCCGGCCGGCTGAAAGATACTCAGGAGGAACACCGCCGCCTGGTGGAAAGCATTGCGGCCCGGAACGTGGAGAAGAGTCAGGAAGCGGCCCGCATCCATCTGGAAAATGCGGAGCGGACGCTGATGATTGCCATGTCGGAGCGGAAGGGCGGCGAGGAGCTGCGGAATTCCCTGGGGGCCAAAAAGTGACGGAAGAGAATGAATACGGAAATGCGGAACGAAACGGAGACGCTGGCTGATCAGCGTCTCTTTACATATGACCTGGTGATCCTGGCCGGCGGCGCGGGGACGGTATCCCTGCCGGGACAGGGACAGCGGGCCAGGGCGCTGGCGATGCTGAAGGGCCGGCGCCTGCTGGAGTATATACGGGAAGCTGTCCGGCAGAGCAGGCGGGTGGCCTCTGTGGTCCTGGTGACCCACAGCGCACACGTGAATGCGTTTCGGCAGGCGGCCCCGGACCTGCTGCTTTGTGTCTGTGACGGCAGCATGGCGGAATGCGCGGCGGCGGCCATCCAAAAACTGCGGGAGCAGCCGGGCCATGAGAATATAACCAGGGTGGTGACCGTCTGCGACGACCTGCCGTTCCTCACCGGTGAGGCGCTGGATGATTTTATTGCCCGGGCGGAAGCGGCGGAGGCGGACGGGGTCTATGCCATTGTTAGGAAAGAGGCCTGTCTGCGGGAGTATCCTACGCTGCGGCGCACGTTCTTTCATTTAAAAGAAGGGGACTTTACCGGCGGCAACGTTTCGCTGGTTTCCGCTTCCCTGTTTCCCGGCTGTATCGAAAAAATGCAGGAGGTGTTCGCCCTGCGGAAAAATCCGCTGAAGCTGGCGGCCTGGCTGGGAGTTTCTTTTATTGTAAAGCTGTTGTTCCGGCAGTTGTCCCTGGCGGATGTGGAGGCTAAGGTCTCCGCGTTGTTCGGTTACCGGGGCCGGGCGGTGATCACGGAATATGCCTGCATCGGTACGGACCTGGATAAGGCGGAGGAGTGGCCGGTGGCGGAAAAGTATTTGTAATTACAGAAGCATAGTTATATAATGTAGCCGGTACAAAAATTTCATAAAAAACAAGAAACCGAAAAAAATTGTAAAAATGTGCAACTGAAATTCGGTTTGCAATAAAAATGCAGCGGATGACAAAACTGTTTTCATAAAACCGTGAAATTAAAATTCGATATGCAGTAAAGAGGAGAGAGAAAGAATGGCAAACTTAACAGCTGTAATTCTGGCGGCAGGCAAGGGCACGCGCATGAAATCCAAATTACCGAAAGTGTTGCACAAAGTGGGCGGGCATCCCATGCTGGAGCATGTGATGGACGCGGCGGAAGCGGCCGGCTGCCGTGATAACGTGGTGGTGATCGGCCACGGCGCGGAACTGGTGCGGGAACTGGTGGGAGACCGGGCCCGGATCGCCCTGCAGGCGGAACAGCTGGGGACCGGTCATGCGGTGCTGCAGGCTGCGGATACCCTGAAGGATTTTACCGGCACAGTGATGATCCTGTGCGGGGACACGCCGCTGCTGGAGGCGGAAGAACTGGAAAAGTTCTATGCGGAGCATGTTAAATCCGGCGCGGCGGCGACGGTTATGTCCGCCCTGATGGATGATCCTTTCGGTTACGGACGGATCCTGCGGGATGCTAACGGGGACGTGGCCGGCATTGTGGAACAGAAGGATGCTTCCGAAGAGCAGAAGCAGATCAAAGAGATCAATACCGGGAACTATTGTGTGGAAGCGCCCCTGCTGTTTGAAGTGCTGCGGACCCTGGGCAATGATAACGCCCAGGGTGAGTATTACCTGACGGATGTGCTGGCCAAGCTGCGGGCCATGGGTAAAAAGGTGGGCGGCGTGATCACCGTGGACAGCGAGATGATCATGGGTGTCAACAGCCGCCGTCAGCTGGCCGAGGCGGAAAGCGTCATGCGCCGCCGGATCGCGGAACGGCACATGGATGACGGCGTGACCATTATGGATCCGGCTTCCACTTTTATTGAAAAGAGTGTAAAAATCGCGCCGGATACCGTGATTTATCCCAACACCTGGCTGCAGGGGGAGACGGTGATCGGGGAAGACTGCGAGATCGGTCCCAACGTGCGCCTGGAAAACGTGAAGGTGGCCGACGGCTGCCGCGTGGAATTTACCCATGTCCATGACTGTGAGATAAACAAATAAAGAAGAACAAAATTATTTATAAAAAGTTAAAACCGGGTTACTCCGTTTTTTCCTCAATAAAAATACTTGTGAAAAACGGGCTGTTTGGTATATACTGAATAGGGGATTTTAAAATAGTAGTTTGCGGCAAGTCGTTTCAGGAATCCATGAAAAACAGGGGAGGAAGTCCAAATGTTGGCAAATGAAGACAAATTCAGGATTTTTACAGGCAACGCAAATCCGGACCTGGCACGGGAGATCGCGGCCTATCTGGGAACCACGTTAGGCGATGCGGTCATCAACCGGTTCAACAACGGCGAAGTGCAGGCCATGATCAATGAGAGCGTTCGCGGCAAAGATGTATTTATTGTCCAGCCTACCTGCGGACCCATTGTCAATGACAATGTCATGGAACTGCTGATCATGGCTGATGCGTTCAAGCGCGCGTCTGCCAATCATATCATTGCGGTGATCCCCTTTTACGGATATGCCCGTCAGGACCGCAAGGCCCGGGGCCGGGAACCCATTACGGCCAAGCTGATGGCGGATATTCTGCAGTGCGCGGGCATCACCCGGGTGGTGACTATCGACCTGCATGCGGCCCAGATCCAGGGTTTCTTCAACATTCCGCTGGACCATATGCCGGCGGCGCCGGTTCTGGCCGATTACATTAAACAGAAAAACCTGAAGGACATGATCGTAGTTTCCCCGGACCTGGGCGGCGTAAGCCGTGCCCGTGTGTTTGCGGAACGTCTGAACTGCGGTCTGGCCATTATTGATAAACGCCGTCCCGAACCGGGGGTGGCGGAAGTCATGAACCTGATCGGCAGCGTGGAAGGCAAGACGGCCATCATGGTGGACGATATGGTGGATACGGCCGGTTCCCTGACCGAGGGCGCCAAGGCGCTGAAGAAGTTTGGGGCCAGAGAAGTTTATGCCTGCTGCACCCATCCCATCCTGACCGCTCCGGCTATAAGCCGTATCGCCGCTTCGGAAATTACGGAACTGGTGGTGACCAATACGATTCCGCTGACGCCGGAGAAGAAACATCCCAAGATCAAGGTGCTGTCCATTGCCCCGATTCTGGCAGAGACCATGCTGCGCATCTACAACGACTGGTCCGTAAGCCAGCTGTTTGAAGAAGTGTAAGGACAGGAAGTTTCTAAATGTAAGGTACCCATGGGTCCGGTTTACGGACCGGTGTTTTCGTAGGATTCGGTTTTCTCAGGCTCCGTGTCATGGTATGCGGAGCCTTTCCTCTTTTAAAGGTAATTTTTATGCGTGTGTTATGTATCATGGGAGTATGTTATCTGGCGGCCCTGGTTTTGCTTTGGGCGGGGCACCGGGGTAAAATTTCCCGGAAAGTGGCGGCGGTAGTTTCCGCGGTCTGTCTGCTGGCAGGTTCCGGCGCGCTGGCGGCGGCAGTGTATCCGATTGGCAACAGTTATGGAAAAACGGTGAACCGGCTGACGGATTTGTCCGGCAACGGGGCGGTTGTTGTACCGTCTCCGGACAGTGCAAAAACTACGGCACCGTTACCGGACGGCGCGGCGCAAAAGTCTGTTTCGGGGAGCGGTATAGCGGCTCCTGCCGCTGCAGCATCCGGAGAATTGCCCGGACCGAAGGACAATCGGGAGATTGTCAGTGTTATTTCTTCCGGAACAGTACACGACAAATGGATTGCCCTGACCTTTGACGACGGTCCCTATCCGCCCTATACCGACCGTCTGCTGGATGTGTTAAAAGCAAAAAGGATCCATGCCACCTTCTTTCTGGTGGCGGAACAGGCCCAACAGTATCCGGAACTGGTGCGGCGCATGAAGGCGGAAGGGCATACGGTGGGACTGCACGCCTTTCGGCACCGGGACTTCCTGAAGCTGACGGAAGAAGAAAAACGGAAGGATCTGGAGCAGGGGAAAAACCTGCTGCGTGACATTACCGGAAAAAATCCGGTGTACTGGCGGCCTCCTCACGGGTTCCGGGATTTTTCGGTGATGGAAACCGCGGCGGCGCAGAACCTGACGGTGATCAACTGGTCCGTAATTCCCCGGGACTGGACGAGGATTGACAGTCAGGAAATTTTTCGCCGGGTGATGGACAAAGCGGAAGACGGCGCCATCGTGCTGCTGCACGACGGGGACAGCCCCGGTTACAAAGCGTCCCGGCAGGCCACGGTGGACGCAGTGGCTCCCCTCATTGACAGCCTGCGGGAAAAAGGGTATCATTTGGTATCGCTGGAAGAATATGTTCAGGCGGAGAAGCGGCCCGGGCAGTAACGCGGAATTACAGCGCGGGATAAGATAAAAAGTTTGAGGGATAAACAGATGAAAATCATAGCGGGACTGGGTAATATAGGAAAAGAGTACGATAAGACCCGGCATAATATCGGTTTTATGGTAGCGGACGAACTGGCCCGGCGCTGGAATCTGGAAGGAAGCTGGCGGACGGACCGGAACGCCCTGTTTGTGGAATACCGGGCACCGGAAAAAGTATTTCTGCTGAAGCCGACGACCTATATGAATTTAAGCGGCAACGCCGTGGGCCCCTGGGCTCACTTCTATAATATCGCCCCGGAAGACGTGGCGGTGGTCCATGACGATATGGACCTGCCCCTGGGAACCATCCGGATCCGGAAGAACGGGTCCAGCGGCGGCCATAACGGCATCAAATCCATTATCAGCAACCTGGGGACGGACGCCTTTCCCCGGTTCCGGCTGGGCATCGGACATCCCGTTCACGAACAGCAGGCAGTGATCAGCCACGTGCTGCAGCCCTTTGCCGGCGACGATAAACAGCTCATCGAAGAAGCCGTGAAAAAAATGGCGGACGCTCTGGAACTGTGGCTGAAAGAAGACGGCGACTTAAGCAAAGTGATGCAGCAGTACAACACCAAAAAAAAATCTAAAACTGCTACTTGCACTCTGCAAAAGAGTGTGATATTATAGTGAAGCATTAATGTCGGGTAATATTAATGCAAATAAAAAAAGAGGTGCATAGAAATGAAAGAAAAAATCCATCCGAAATTTTATACTGACTGCAAAGTAACCTGTGGCTGCGGCAACACCTTTATCACCGGCTCCACCAAACCGGAACTGCGCGTGGACGTATGCAGCAAATGCCATCCCTTCTATACCGGTCAGCAGCGCAACGTAGCAGCCCGCGGCCGTATCGAAAAATTCAACAAACGTTACAATGTAGAAAGCAAATAAAAGCAACTCACACAGCAGAGCTTAGGCTCTGCTGTAGTTGTATATGGGGAACTTGTTCCGGCAAGCGCTTCCCGGTCTTGTCGGATAAACGTATAAATCAATTATGGCTAAACTGAGTATTGGCGGGCAGGCGGTCATCGAAGGCGTGATGATGCGCGGTCCCAAAGACGTGGCGGTAGCGGTTCGCAAAGCGGACGGCACCATCGACGTAGATGTAAAACCGGTCAACAGTATCTCCGACCGGTACCCGATTTTAAAAAAGCCGCTGCTCCGGGGTGTGGTGGCCCTGGTGGAATCCCTGGTGATGGGCATGAAAGCCCTCAGCTATTCCGCCCAGGTCTCCGGCAACGAAGACGAGCAGATGGACGACACGGAGATGGCCCTGACCATGGTGGTGTCCGTGGCCCTGGCTGTCGGTCTTTTTATTGCCATTCCCACCTGGTCCATGCGCTATCTGCAGCAGTGGACCCAAAGCAGCCTGACCCTGAATCTGGCGGAAGGCTTTTTACGCATGGGCATTTTTCTTGTCTATATTGCCGCCATATCTTCTATGGAAGATATCCAGCGGGTGTTCAAGTACCACGGAGCGGAGCACAAGACGATTTTCACCTACGAAGCGGGCATGCCCCTGACGGTGGAAAACGTGCGGACCTTTCCCCGGCTGCACCCCCGCTGCGGCACCAACTTCCTGATGATCGTCATGCTGATCAGCATCTTTATTTTTGCCTTTCTGGGCTGGCCCAACCTGGTGGAACGGATCCTGTCCCGGATCGTGTTAATGCCGGTGGTGGCGGGCATCAGTTATGAGCTGATCCGCTTTGCCGGAAAGAATAACGACAAACCCTGGGTGCACCGGATGATCCTGCCGGGGCTGCTGCTGCAGAAGCTCACCACCCGGGAACCGGACGACGAGATGATCGAGGTGGCCATTGCTTCCGTGAAGGCGGTGCTGCCGGAAGAGGAATTGCAGAAAGTGGAGATGCAGGTGCCGGACGCTATCGCGTTGCAGGCGCCGGCAATGGCGGAGACGGTGCCCGTGCCGGTCTCCTGTGAGGAAAAGACATGTTAGAGAAATTACACGGGGTAGAAGAAAAATATCTGGATCTGGAAGCGAAGCTGTCCGATCCGGATGTGGTTTCCGACCCGGAACAGTATTTAAAATACGCAAAGGCCCATGCCAAACTGCAGGAGATCGTAACGGTCTACCGGGAGTATAAGGAGCAGAAAGCCCTGTACGATGACGACATGGCTGTGGCGGAAGAGAACAGCGATCCGGAACTGGCGGAGATGGCCCGGGAAGAAGCGGAATCGTTAAAACCGGTGCTGGAGGACTATGAAAAGAAACTGACCCTGCTGCTTTTGCCCGGGGACCCCAACGACGACAAGGATATCATTCTGGAGATCCGGGCCGGGGCCGGCGGGGAAGAGGCGGCCTTGTTTGCGGAGGTTTTGTTCCGCATGTACACCCGGTATGCGGACACCATGGGCTGGTCTGTGGAACTGATGGATTCCAACCCTACGGAGCTGGGCGGTTTTAAGGAAGTGGTAGCCCAGATTTCCGGCGCCGGAGTCTATGGCCGTATGAAGTTTGAAAGCGGCGTGCACCGGGTGCAGCGGGTGCCGGAAACGGAGTCCCAGGGGCGGATCCATACCTCTACCTGTACGGTGGCGGTGCTGCCGGTGGCGGAAGAGGTGGACGTGGATATCCGCATGGAGGATATCCGGATCGATACCTACCGGGCCGGAGGCGCCGGCGGGCAGTATGTGAACAAGACGGAATCCGCGGTGCGTATGACCCATATCCCCACGGGGATCGTGGCCCAGTGCCAGGACGAAAAGTCCCAGCTGAAGAACCGGGAAAAATGCCTGCGGGTGCTGCGCTCCCGTATTCTGGAGATGAAGCAGCAGGAACAGCAGCAGTCGGAAGCGGCGGAACGGAAGAGTCAGGTGGGCACCGGGGATCGCAGCGAGCGGATCCGTACCTATAATTATCCCCAGGGGCGGGTCACCGATCACCGGATCGGCCTGACGCTGCACAAACTGGACGCCATCGTGAACGGGGACCTGTCGGAGCTGCTGGATGCACTGGTGACAGCGAGCCAGGCGGAAAAATTACAGCAGGTGAAATAAAAATGACGGAACCAACCGTTTGGACTGTAAATAAAATATTGCAATGGACACAGCAGTACTTTTCCGGAAAGGGCCTGGAAAATCCACGCCTGGATGCGGAGGTACTGCTTTGTGACGTGTTGGACTGCCGGCGGATCGATCTGTTTATGCGGCTGCAGCAGGAACTGCTCCCGGAAGAACTGAAGAAATACCGGGAGTTCGTTCTGCGGCGGGCTGCCTGGGAACCGTTGGCCTATATTATCGGAAGAAAAACATTTTTGCAGTGGGATTTCCATGTTACGCCTGCGGTGCTGATCCCCCGGCCGGAAACGGAGCTGCTGGTAGAGAAGCTGGTGCAGTACTGCACGGGAAAGAGTCTGGCCCTGCTGGAAAAGGAAGCCTTTTGGCGTAAAAAGGCGGAGGAGGCCAGAGCGGCGGCAGAAAAGGCAAGGAAGGTTTCCGAAGAAAAGCTTCGGGAAGAAACGGATCCGGAGCAGGCGGCTGTGTGGCAGCAGGAAGTGGCGGACCGGGAGGCGGTGGCTTCGCAGACGGCGGAGCGGGCCGGCCTGTTGCAGGAGGAAGACAGAGAAAAGGAACCCACGGGCCATCGGGGTCCCGATATTCTGGATATCGGCACCGGCAGCGGCGCCATTCTGCTTTCCTTATTAAAATTACTGCCGGAAAGCCGGGGGCTTGCCGTGGATATTTCCCCGGAGGCTCTGGCTGTGGCGAAGGAAAATGCCGGCTTGTTGGGCGTAAGTGAGCGGGTATGGTTCCGGCAGTCTGATTTTTGGACCGGGATCCCGCAGACCGCCCAGTTTGATATTGTGGTATCCAACCCGCCTTACATTCCGGCGCAGGTCATCGGGACGCTGGCCCGGGATGTGCAGAAGGAACCCCGTCTGGCATTGGACGGCGGCGCTGACGGACTGGATGCCTACCGAAAAATTGCGGCAGGTCTGCCGCAGCATGTGAAACCGGAGGGACTGGCGGCCTTTGAAGTGGGGATCGGTCAGGGGGAACCGGTGGCCGGGCTGTGCCGGGCGCAGGGCTTTACGGTAACGGCGGTGGTAAATGATTATGCGGGCATTGACCGGATGGTGTTTGCCGCAAGGCCGGACAGTTCCAAAGCGGAATGGGTGAAAAAGCTGTTATGATGAATTGGATTGCGCAGGGGAATTGAGTCATGGAAACGAAGTTTTTGGAATTAAAAAAGGATCCGGAAGGGGCGATTGCGGAAGCGGCCGGCCTGATTGCGTCGGGCGAGGTGGTTGCGTTTCCTACGGAAACGGTCTACGGTCTGGGTGCAGACGGTCTGCAGGCGGAGGCGGTAGCAAAGATTTTTGCGGCCAAGGGCCGTCCGGCGGATAATCCGCTGATCCTGCATATTGCGGATCCGAAACAGATCCATGCGCTGACCACCGGGCTGAACGCCAATGCCCGGGCGCTGATGGAAACGTTCTGGCCGGGACCGCTGACTATTGTGGTACCCCGTTCTTCCGTTGTGCCGGATATCGTGACGGCCGGGCTGGATACGGTAGCGGTCCGTATGCCTTCCCATCCGGTGGCGGCGGCCCTGATCCGGGCGGCAGGCTGTCCCATCGCCGCGCCCAGCGCCAATGTGTCCGGCAAGCCCAGTCCCACCAACGCCAAAGATGTGGCTGAGGATATGACCGGGAAGGTAGCGGCCATCCTGGACGGCGGCAGCTGCGGGATCGGTGTGGAATCGACGGTGGTGGATACCACGTCCCCGGTGCCCACCATTTTGCGGCCCGGGGGGATTACCCGGGAAATGCTGGAGGATCGGCTGGGGGCTGTGGAGATCGATCCGGCTCTCAACGGCGATCCGGCCCTGCGTCCCAGGGCGCCGGGCATGAAGTACCGTCACTATGCGCCCAAAGCGCCTTTGTATGTGTATGAAGGGGAACAGGCCGCGCTGCGTCTGACAGAGGCGGTGCAGCGCTCCCAAAAACTGGGCCTGCATGTGGGGGTCCTCTGTGATGACGCGGTGAAAACCAGGCTGGAGGAAAGTCTGCGCCGGGGCCACAGGGCGGAAATTTTTTCCTGGGGGCAGGGCAAACCGGATCTGGCCGAGCATCTCTATGAACTGCTGCGTGATTTTGACAGGGTGTCTCCGGACTTTATCATCGGCATGGGCGTAGACGAAAAAGGACTGGGGCTGGCGGTGATGAACCGGCTGCGGAAAGCGGCAGGCTATCAGATCCTGCAGGCGGAGGACAATACCATTGTTATCAAGAGCGGCAGCGGCTTTCCGGATTTGTTGCTGACGGTGAAAGAGTGAGGGTTCTGTAAAGGCTCATTCACGCAAGGCACGCGCTATGAATGACAATTCGAAAATTGTTTTTTCGGTAAAAATCTGCGGAATGGGTCTGCAGCATCCGTTTTCCCGGGATGTTTTTTCCCTGAAAAACTACATGTGGTACTGCAGGGCATTTTATGATAAAATATATTGAATAGGCATGTGGTTGTTTCAATCTGTAAAAGACCGGATTCTGATTCCGGACCGGCAGGAGGCGCTCTATGAAAATTGTAATCGGCAGTGATCACGGCGGGATTCATCTGAAAGAAGTATTGAAACAGCATCTGGCGGAACGGGGCTTGGAAGTCTCTGACGCAGGGACCTATACGGAGGAGTCCTGCGACTATCCGGATATTGCGCTGAAGGTCTGCCGGGAAATTACGGCAGGGAAGGCGGAGCGGGGGATCCTGGTCTGCGGCACCGGTATCGGCATGTCCATGGCGGCCAACAAGGTTAAGGGGATCCGCGCGGCCCTGTGCGGGGATGTGTTTTCTGCCGCCATGAGCCGGGAGCATAATAATGCCAACGTGATCTGTTTAGGCGAACGCGTGCTGGGCGCGGGACTTGCGGCCCGCATCCTGGATGCCTGGCTGGATACGGAATTTGCCGGCGGGCGCCACGAACGCCGGGTAAACAAGATCATGGCGATTGAGGAATAAAGGGGAAACGATAAAATGGATCTGTCCCAAATTGCTGCGGAGGTTACGGCGGCGGCCGAAGAGCTGATTGCTGTGGCCAGGCCGAAAGAAGGGCGTATCTTTGTACTGGGCTGCAGTACCAGCGAGGTGCTGGGGTCTGCAATCGGTACGGCCCGTTCGCCGGAAACCGCGGAAACGATCATCAGTGCGGTGCTGGCTGCTACCCGAAGCCACGGACTGTTCCTGGCCGTACAGTGCTGTGAACACCTGAACCGGGCGCTGGTGGTGGAAGAGGACGCGCTGGAACGGTTCGGCCTGACGGAAGTGACGGTGCATCCTGTACCGGAAGCCGGTGGCAGCGCGGCCAGCCGCGCCTATGAACTGTTTGACCGTCCGGTGGTGGTGGAGTCCGTAACCGCAGACCTGGGCCTGGATATCGGGCAGACGCTGATCGGCATGCACCTGAAACGGGTGGCAGTGCCGGTACGCCTTTCTGTCCGGCACATCGGAGACGCGGTGCTGACGGCGGCCCGTACCCGTCCGCCTCTCATCGGGGGAGAGAGAGCAAAATATTTTTAATATATGTTGAGCAATATTAATCTGAAAGGAGCCTTACCCATGAACGTACACGTAGTAGAGCATCCGCTGATTGCCCATAAGCTGACCATGATGCGGGACAAGAACTGCAACAGTAAAAACTTTCGTGAGCTGTTGGGAGAAATTGCTTCCCTGATGACCTATGATGTCACGAAAGACTGGGAAACCGAACCGGTGGAGATTGAAACGCCGCTGGAAAAGATGACAGGTACCCGGCTGAAAGGCGAAGTGACCATCATCCCGATCCTGCGTGCCGGTCTGGGGCTTCTGAACGGTGTGATCAATATGATCCCCCATGCCCATGTGGGCCATATCGGGCTGTACCGGGATCCGCAGACCCACAAACCCGTAGAGTATTACTGCGGCCTGCCCAAACAGCTGGACGCGAAATGCATCGTGGTGGATCCTATGCTGGCGACAGGCGGTTCCGCGGCGGCGGCCATTACCATGCTGAAGGAAAAGGGCCTGCATAATATCTGTCTGATGGTGCTGGTAGCGGCGCCGGAAGGAATCAAAGTGATCAATAAAGAGCATCCGGACGTGGAGATCTACACGGCGGCCATCGACCGGGAGCTGAATGATAAGGCATATATCCTGCCCGGACTGGGCGATGCTGGCGACCGGGTTTTCGGTACCCTGTAAGAGGGAGCGGGCCGAAGGATTCACCTGGTGCAAAACGGAGAGTAAGCAGGAATTTTATAAAAATGATAGGTTACGGATTGTGCTGTCTGTGTGGATGCAGGACGGCGGAATGAAGGGATTGTTATGAGCAGTACTGAAATCAGACCGGACTGGGACCATTATTTTATGGAGATCGCCCAGGTGGTCAGCAAGCGTTCTACCTGTCTGCGCCGCAGTGTTGGCGCGGTCATTGTGAAAAACAAGCAGATTCTGGCTACGGGTTATAACGGAACGCCCAAGGGCATGCCTCACTGTGGGGAAGTCGGGTGCCTGCGGGAGCAGCTGCATGTGCCGTCGGGAAAAAATCACGAACTGTGCCGGGGGATCCATGCGGAGCAGAACGCGGTAGTGCAGGCCGCGGTACATGGCGTGTCTGTGGAAGGCGGTACCCTGTACTGCACGAACCAGCCCTGCGTGGTTTGTACAAAGATCCTGATCAATGCAGGCATCGAACGGATCGTATATAAGGATCCGTATCCCGATAAGCTGGCGGAAGATATGCTGGCGGGTTCCGGAATCCGGGTGGAAGTGCTGGATGCGGAAACGCCGTAAGAAAACAGCGGCCGGACCGTAACGCGGGGCCTTTGATCCGCTGTTGTAAGCTGTCTGAGGAAAAAACAGGCAGAATGATTCTGATTCTATTCGCAGAAAGACCGAGGTCTGTTGGTTGTATATTTTAGCTTTTGTGATTGCCCTGTTAGCCAGTTTTCTGCTGACACCGTACATTAAGAAACTGGCTTTTGCCATCGGGGCAGTGGATAAACCGGATAAACGAAAAGTGCATACTCACATTATGCCCAGACTGGGAGGGCTGGCCATTTTTCTGGGCTGTGTCCTCGCGGTGGTCTGCAGTCTGCCCATTACGCGGGATCTGCTGGGGATCCTGCTGGGGGGCGCCTGGATCGTGATCGTGGGCATACTGGATGACAAGTATTCCCTGCCGGCCAAGGTGAAGCTGCTGGGACAGATTCTGGCTGCCTGTATCCTGGTGGCCTTTGATATTAAGATCGAGTGGCTGAACAATCCCCTGGGCGGTTACTTCTATCTGGAGTATCTGTCGATTCCCTTTACGATCTTCTGGGTCATCAGCTTTATTAATGTAGTCAATCTAATCGACGGCCTGGACGGGCTGGCGGCCGGTGTGTCCGGCATCGCTTCCATCACCATCATCCTGGTGGCGGTGCATCAGGGATACTATCCTGTGGCGACCATGACGGCGGCGCTGGCCGGCGGTATTTTCGGGTTCATCCATTATAATTTTAATCCGGCTACCATTTTTATGGGGGACACGGGCAGCATGTTCATCGGGTACATGCTGGCGTCGATTGCGATCTTCGGTGCTGTGAAAAGCGCTGCGACGATTGCGCTGATCGTGCCGGCGGTGGCCCTGGGACTGCCGATCATGGACACGGCCTTTGCCATTTTGCGCCGTTACAGTAACGGCAAGCCCATCTTCCAGCCGGACAAAGGACATCTGCATCACCGGCTGCTGGCCCTGGGACTGAGCCAGAAGCAGGCCGTGCTGCTGATGTATGCCATCAGTATCATCCTGAGTCTGGGAGCCTTCGTGCTGGCGATGGCCAATATTTATATCGCCTGCGCCGTGATCGTGTTGATTGTGATCGCCGTAGCCGTTGGCGCGAAGAAGATTGGGATTTTGCGGAACCCGTGAGTGAGGAGGTCTTGTTTTGAAAAAACTGAGAATCATGACAGTATTCGGCACCCGGCCGGAAGCCATCAAAATGTGTCCGCTGGTGCTGGAAATGCGGAAATATACGGACTTTATCGAACCGGTGGTGGCGGTAACGGCCCAGCATCGGGAAATGCTGGACCAGGTTTTGGAACTGTTTGCCATCAAACCGGACTATGACCTGAATATCATGACCAGCGGGCAGACCTTGTACGATATCACGGTAAAAGCGCTGCTGGGCCTGAAAGACGTGATTGCTAAAGCGCAGCCGGACCTGATCCTGGTCCACGGCGATACCACTACGACCTTTGCAGGGTCCCTGGCAGCCTATTATGCCCAGATCCAACTGGGGCATGTGGAAGCAGGCCTGCGTACCGGAAACAAGTTTTCTCCCTATCCGGAAGAGATGAACCGGAAACTGACCGGTTCCCTGGCGGATTTTCATTTTGCGCCTACCACCGTGAGCCGCAATAACTTATTGAAGGAAAATGTGCCGGAAAAAGCTATCTATGTAACGGGAAATACCGTAATTGATGCGCTGAACACCACGGTAAAAAAGAATTTTGTGTTTGCGGATCCGGTGATCAATAAAGCCCTGGACAGCGGGAAGCGGCTGATCCTTATGACCACCCACCGGCGGGAGAATCTGGGGGAACCCATGCGGCAGGTGTACCGGGCGCTGAAAACCACCCTGGAACAGCATCCGGACGCGGCGGCGATTTTCCCTGTACATAAGAATCCAAAAGTGCGGGAAGTGGTGCAGGCGGAACTGGCGGGTACCGACAGGGTGTACCTGACGGAACCCATGGACTACGAACCCTTTGCCAATCTGATGAACCATGCGGATATCGTCCTGACGGACAGCGGCGGCATCCAGGAGGAGGCGCCGGCGTTAGGCAAGCCCGTGCTGGTGCTGCGGGATACTACGGAGCGTCCGGAAGCGGTAGTGGCGGGTACGGTCCGTCTGACCGGCACCGGGTACGATGTGGTGAAGGAAGAGACCTGCCGGCTGTTAGACGATGCGGCCTATTACCGGTCCATGGCGGAAGCGGTGAATCCCTACGGGGACGGCCGGGCCTGTGAACGGATCGTGTGTGCGGTTCTGTCGGCAAAAGGCTTTCCGGTAGACCCTCCCGAGGAGTTTAAAGGGTGTTGACCTGATACGTGATACGGCGCCCGCCGCCTTTTGATGACCCGCCTTAACGAAGGCGGAAAACGGTTGTAAAAATCGCTGCGCAAGTTTTCCGGTCGGGGTAAAAAATTTACATATTTTTCAAAAAGGTATTGGCAAATTGCCGTTTTTATTGTAAAATACAGTTGATTTATAGGTTGTATTTGGGTAGAGGTATGCCCTGGAGACGCGATTGTATTTGATAGGTGTAAAATCACCGTTGGGGCATGCTCCCGCGCACAAGGAGCAATATGTTCAGCTTTCAGGGAATGGACAAACGCGAAATCGTCGTGGCGCTGGCCGGACTTTACAGGCGCCAGGTTTATGCAGCGGCGGCGGTGATTGTGAGTGTCGCCCTGCTGTTGAAATCTGCGCTGACAGGGGTTGGGGCCGGTATTGTCTGGAGCCTGCTGGACAATCTGCTGCTTGTGATAAGCATTTTAAAGGGCTTCAACAGGATGTCAGAGGGGGAACTTAAGTTCCGGGTGTTTATGAATTTTATGAAACGCCTTGCTCTGGCGCTTGTTATGCTGTACCTGGCTATCAGGTATAATGCCGGTATCGTTTGGATGCTCATCGTTTTTACGCTGATGCATCTTGTACTGGTAGTAAATCTGTTAATTTTCACGGGCCGGAAGGAGCAGAAGAAGGTAAGCTGAGGGCCGTGAGGAAAGGAGAATAATATGGGTCCAGAGATTATTCATTATTTACCCCAGAAGATTGATTTCTTAGGTACCACCGTTCATATGCAGACGCTGTATATGTCCTGGATTACGATGGTTGTTGTTATCCTTATTGTAGCGGCTGCTACGAGCCAGCGTAAGCTCATTCCCTCGGGGGTGCAGAATGTGGTGGAGATGTTCATCGACTGGTTGGGAGACCTGATGGAAAAGAACATGGGCGTCGAAGGGCGCCGTCTGATGACCCCGTTCATCATCACCTTGTTCCTCTACATCTTCGTTGGCAATGAACTGGGCATGCTGCCTGCCGTTGGCGTACATTTCACTTCACCCACCAACGACATTAATGTGGCGCTGGGGCTCTCGGTTATGGTTGCCGTTCTGGTATATATAATCGGTATTGCCCGTCATGGTCTGGGATATTTCAAGCACCTTATCTCACCGACGCCGTTCATGCTCCCGCTTAATCTTTTGGAAGATATCGCCCGCCCCATTACCATGGCAGCCCGTTTGTTCGGTAACATCCTGGCCGGCGAAATTCTGCTGGTCATCCTGAACAGGCTGACCCCGTGGCTGGTTCCCGACATCTGGATCGGATTCAGTCTTATTATCGGTTTTTTACAGGCCTTTATCTTCACGATGCTGACCATTGTTGCCTTAGCACCTGTATTTAAGGCAGTTCATGGTTGATGCTGTCAGTGGTGGGCCGGTTTAAATTTTATTATTTTTTTAAGAGAAAGGAAGATTTTACAAATGGAAAATGCTCTTATGGTAGTAGCTTCAGTACTTGCTGCAGGTTTGATTGGTTCTTGCGCGGCCATTGGCGCGGCGCTGGGAAACAGCCGTGTTACCAGCACGACGATTGAGTGCATGGCCCGTCAGCCCGAGCAGGCATCCAACTTTCAGGTTACCATGTTCATCTCTGTAGGCCTGATCGAATCCATGCCTATTATCGCCATCGTTATCGCGATCGTTCTGGTATTCGCCAACCCGTTTGTAGGCTGATAGCCGGTAATCCCGAAACACCCGAAAAGAAGTATTTTAGAGAAAAGGAAGTGTGGGAAGTTGGTAAATATTGATGCAACCATTATTGCGCAGGTCCTAAACTTCATAATCTTGTTAGCTATTTTAGCTAAGTTCTGCTATAAGCCGTTATTGAAGGTCATGGATGATCGCCGTAACCGTATCATCAATAACCTTGATTCTGCGGAGCAGACCCGCCTGGAGGCCGAGGAACTGAAGAAACAGTATGCGCAGCAGCTGGCTGACGCCCGTGCGGAAGCAACTGCGATTGTTGACAAGGCCAACAAGATTGGCCAGAAGCTTCATGATGACTTTATGTCGCAGGCTCAGGAAGAGAAAGAACAGCTCATGGCTACCGCCCGTGAGCATATTGAGCAGGAGAAACAGCAGGCAATGCTTGATGTCCGTACCGAGGTAATCTCTCTCGCCACGGAAATCGCCGGCAAGGTCGTTTCCGAAAAG
>JAFSPK010000135.1:0-10170 GCA_017443005.1 Acidaminococcaceae bacterium | reverse complement strand
CATCACCGAAAAAGGCGCGTGGGATACGCTGGTATGGATGGGCGGTCTGATGAGCCTGGCTACCGGCCTGGCAAAACTGGGCTTCGTAAAATGGATTGCAACGGGCATCTCCGGAAGCCTGAAGGGAATCGACCCCATGACCACCTTGCTCATTCTGTGTCTCATTAACATGTATGTGCATTACGCATTCGCGTCCCTGTCCGCGCACGTCAGCGCAGTATACGCCGCGTTCCTGGCAGTGGCAGTTGCCGCAGGCGCTCCCCCGATGCTTTCCGCTATCGCGCTGGGCGTTGAAACCGGTATCATGGGCTGCCTGACCCATTACGCAACCGGTCCGGCTCCCATTTACTTCGGCTCCGGTTACATTACCCAGCCGGAATGGTGGAAGGTTGGCTTCATCTGCTCAATCCTGTTCCTGATCTGCTTCCTGGGCATTGGCCCGATGTGGTGGAAGGTTGTCGGACTCTGGTAAGAAGTTCCGGCAACGTGTATCGTAACACAGGCGCAGTTTGGTAACAGACAAAAAGTTTAGACAGTCTGAAAGTTACAGCATAAGAAGAGCGGCCCCGTTACGGGGCCGCTTTTTATATAAAAAAGCAGTAGATTATTTTCGGATTCGCCTGTATAATAGTAGTAACTATTTTTAACCTAACGTAATCTGGAGGGGAAACAATGAAGACAAGAAACGGATTGTTTGCAGACGTCGCCGAGTCGGACTGGAATGACTGGCGCTGGCAGGTCATTCACCGGGCCACTACCGTAAAGGATCTGGAGGACTACGGCATCGTCCTGACCGAAGAAGAGCGCAATGGGATCGAAGCGACCCTGGGGCGGCTCAGAATGGCGGTAACCCCTTATTATCTTTCGCTGATTGATCTTGACAATCCTTACGACCCTGTCAGGAAACAGGCAATTCCCACTGCGAATGAATTGAATTTTGCGCCGTATGAAGACGCGGATCCCCTGGCTGAAGATGAGTTCAGCCCCGTTCCGGGCGTGACCCACCGGTATCCTGACCGGGTACTGCTTCTCGTTACGGACCAGTGCTCCATGTACTGCCGTCACTGCACCAGAAGAAGATTTGCGGGACAGCATGACCAGAACGTTCCCATGGAACAGATCATGCAGGGAATTGAATATATCAGAAACAATGAACATATCCGCGACGTGCTTATTTCCGGCGGTGACGCGCTGATGCTCAGCGACGCGGTGCTGGAAAAAGTCATGTCGGAATTACGGGCCATCGAACACGTCGAAATCATCCGTTTCGGCACCCGGACGCCGGTGGTTTGTCCGCAAAGAATCACGCCGGAACTGTGCAACATGATCAAAAAATATCATCCGGTTTGGTGCAACACCCACTTTAACCATCCCAACGAACTGACCGACGAAGCCCGCCAGGCCTGCGCCCGCCTTGCCGACGCCGGTATCCCTCTGGGGAACCAGAGCGTATTGCTGGCCGGTGTGAATGATTGTGTGCATGTTATGAAAGAACTGGTTAACGCGCTGGTGCGCGCCCGGGTACGTCCGTACTATATTTACAATTGCGATCCGAGCCTTGGCCTGAGCCATTTCCGGACTCCGGTTTCCAAAGGGATCGAAATTATGGAAGCGTTGCGCGGCCATACCTCCGGCTTCTGCATTCCGACCTTTGTGGTGGATGCCCCCGGCGGCGGCGGAAAGACACCGGTTATGCCGAATTACCTGATTTCCCAGACACCGCGGAAAGTGATCCTGCGGAATTACGAAGGTGTAATCACGACTTACACGGAACCGGAAAACTACAAGAACGAATGCCACTGCCCGGTTTGCGAAGGCAAGAAGAAACCGCTGAACCCGCTGACCGGCGTGGCGGAACTTGCGTCAGGCGTTGAACAGAAACACCTGGATCCTGACAGGATGCTGCGCAGGGAACGCAAAGAGAGTTGGAGTAAAAAATAGAAAACTAAAAAAATCTCCGTCAGTAATGGCGGAGATTTTTTTGCCGGAAAACTTAAAAAGCAAAGGCCCGCAAAACCGGGAACGATTGCTATTTCATGGACTCATTCGCCTGTGGCTTCGAAACTCGAGGCTTCGCCTCTCAGACAGTCTCGCCACGACGGCGAATTTCATCTCACGAAATTACGCAATCGTTCCCGATGTTTTGCTTTGGCCTTTGCTTTTTAATCTCTTTCCATCAAAAAAACCATCTGCCATATTGCAGGCAGACGGCTTTTATTTAATTCCACTTTAAATCGACCGTCAAGAATCCGCCTGAAATCGTGTTTGCCACAGGGTTTGACCAGTTTGCGGTCACCGCCTTCGAACTGAATGCCCTGGATTATATTCTTAAACCGTATACGCAGGAGCGGATCCTTGCGTCGATCATGCGTTACCGGAATCTGAAACGGCAGCTTTCAGAGAAAAAGTCTTCATCGGGCGATTAAAAATTCCCTATCTGGCAAAACGACAAAATGATCCTGCTGAACGCGGAATCGGAAATCAGCCTGATCAAATCCAAACAGCAGCGCATCCTGGTTTTTTCGGACAAAGGGATTTTCGAAGTTAACACGCCGTTAAAAGAACTGGAACAAAAACTCACGGGCCACGGCTTCCTCCGTACCCATAAATGTTATATCGTGAACGTCAACAAAGTCAGGGAAGTGGTCCCCTGGTTTAACGATACGTTCGTGCTGACGCTGGAAAACTGTTCCCAGAAAGATATTCCCGTTTCCCGGCATTACATACAGGAATTTAAAAAATATGTAAATCTTTGATTCGCGTCTTCCCAATTCCCTGTTTTGCTTGAAACATTTTTATGTAAATGGTATTATTTAATTGTTGAAGAGCAATACGTTCCGACAGTTAATGATACCGGCGGGTCCGGACCGGACCACGTCAGAAAAGAGGGATAAAATGAAATACGTAGAAATTAAAGCCGTCGAAATTAATTCCATGGATGATGACATACTGCAGGACAGCATCATCTTTGGCGTGGACGAAACCATCACAAAACCGGAAGAAGTGCCTGCCGTATTACGTAAGATCCTGAAAAAATACTACAACATTGCGTCGTTCGGCCAGGAAGTCAACAAAGATCCGATCCTGTTCGGCAAGGAGATGGACGAAATCGAAGAAAAGTATCTGAACGAATACGGAATTTACACTCTTGACATCCAGGAAATCAAAGTCAACTGGGAAAATGGCATGCCGATCTGAAACGGGTAAGCGTTTTTGAAAGAGCTATCATACTTTCGGATTATTTCTGCGTGTCCGGGTCTGGTACATAGTAACAATTTAATGTTTGTTTGCGCTGACAGCCGTAGATTTTTCTGCGGCTGTTTTGTTATAATTAAGGAAAGGTAAATCGCAACAAATCAGGACAGGTTAATTGGTAAAGAATCATTACGGAAACCGTGCCACGGTGCGGGGTAAAGGGTAACAGAGCCAGGAGGAATCGACATGACAAAAGAAGAGTTCCGGAGTTTCTTGAAAAACTTACCGTTGGAAACCATAGAAACGATTATTGAAGCGGCGTTTTATTCCACCACATTGAACCGGTTTGGCGTATATAAAATGGAAAAATTTGATGAAGTGCTGTGTGACGACGGCTGCCTTGCGGTGGCGAAAGCAGTGCTTAACAGCCCGGGTTTTGATCCGGAGGCCTATTATTTTGCCCCGTATTACGATTATAACGGCCCGAGGCCTTCACTGGCCAAAATCGAAACCCTGACAAAAGAAGGATATGAAGCCAAACTGACAGAACAGCTGGACGAAATTGTGGATGAAATGATTTATTCCGCCAGCGAGATCGTATATGACCTGGAAGTTGACCAGCCTGAACTTGCGGATAAATTCTACGAATATGTAAAGAGCAATATATAAAAGCGCTATGTCCAAAAAGTAATACCAAATGTAGAGGCTAAAGAGAAATAACAAAGAGCGATATCAAAGAGCAATACCGGAAATTTTGCGGCTGCCGCTACAGTTATGCAGTAAAAAAGGGGAGAGCATCATGACGGACCACATGAAAAAAATCAACAGCTCCTTTACAGACCAGGCGAAATCGTTTGAAAACGCCAACATGAATTTTTCCAAAAAAGAGTATCTGGACTACACCATGAAAGCCATTGGCGCAGCCAGGACGGACCTTGTTCTCGAACCGGCCGCGGGAACCTGCGTCTGCGGAAGAACGCTGGCGCCCATGGTACAGAAAGTGACCTGCCTGGACGCAACGCCCGCCATGCTGAACGTGGGAATCCAAAGCGCGAAGGAAGCGGGCCTTGGCAACATGGAGTTTGTCCTTGGTCTCATTGAAGACCTTCCCTTTCCGGATGCGTCCTTTGATATCGTAATGACACGTCTCTCCTTCCATCATTTTCAGGAAATGGAAAAACCGTTTTCCGAAATGAACCGGGTTCTGAAACCGGGAGGCAAACTGGTAATCATCGATATGGAAGCGGCGGAAGAAAGTGTAAGGGAAACGGAGGATGGGATCGAACGGCTGCGGGATTGTTCCCACGTCCGGAACAGAAGCCGGCAGGAGTTCGTTTCTTTATACAATGCGGCCGGCTATAAAATATGGAAAGAAGAGAGCACAAAAATTCCCGTGCGGCTTTCCGCGTGGATGGAACTGACGAAAACGCCGGAAGCGGTCCAAAAGGATATTGTGCAGATGATGGAGCGCGACATGGCGGGCGATTTCCCCACGGGTTTTCATCCCTGCCGGAAAGACGGGGAAATCTGGTTCGACCAGCGGTGGCTGATGCTGATCGGCATAAAACCGTATTTAATTTAACAAGGAGGGGTACCCATGAAAAAGTTTTTGGCTGTTTTATTACTTTCTTTAGTCGTATCCTCCTCCGCCTGGGCGGGCGGAATTGAAACAACCACCCTTTTCGACAGGAAATCGAATCCGGACACGTCCATACTCGTCGGGGCGGACGCGGAGCAGAAAGCAAAATACTTCCCGGACGGAAAGATGAGCGGGAACGTTCTGGCGTTTCTTGTGAAGATAAAAGGCCGCGAGATTCTGTTTGACGCCGGCCTGCCGGATGGACATATCGCGGAAGAACTGAAGAAAAACGGCCTGGCCGCCGGCGATGTGAAGACGATTCTGCTGACCCACCTGCACCGGGACCATTACGGCGGACTGGTAGACGCGGACGGCAAAGCCGCCTTCCCGAACGCGGAAGTTTATGTCAGCCGGGCAGAGCGCGCTTACTGGGTAGATGAAAAGAAGGATCCGAATGTGATCCGCGCCCTTGAGCAGTACGCCGGCCGGGTTCAGGTGTTCGAGCCCGGCGATAAGGTGATGCCGGGGGTGAAGGCGCTGGACACCAGCGGGCACACGCCGGGCCATGTTTCCTTTTTACTGAAAAGCGGCAAGGATAAGCTGCTGGTGATCGGCGACCTTATCCACTTCTCCCGCATCCAGCTTCCGCTTCCCGAAGTCGCGGTGAAATATGATGTGGATCCGGCCAAGGCCGTAGAGGCCCGCAAACGGATCTTTGACTATGCCTGCGAAAAGCGTATTCCCATGGCCGGCATGCACGTTCCCTTCCCGGGAATGCTTAAGCTGAAGAAAGCCGGCGCGGGATACGAGGAATATTGATCTGTCGCGGTTCACAAAACTTGAAACGCGCTGCGGCGCAGTGTAATGCGTTACAGCGCAGAAAGAAGGGTTCTGAATGTTACTGAATGATGTGTTCCAAAAGCATCCCGCAGAGAAAACGGCGTTCATTTTCAAGGATCAGTTTACGACCTACGGTGAATTCCGGAAAAAAGTGCTGGACTGGGCGGTGTTTTTACAGTCTCAGGGTGTGAAGCGGGGCGACCGGGTCGGGCTTTTCAGTAAAAATTCCCCGGACTTTGTGGCGGCATATTTTGCCATTGTCAAAGCCGGCGGCATCGTAGTGCCTTTCAACTTCCAGCTGATTGCGCCGGAGGTGGCGTATATCGTCCAGGACACGGGGATGGAAATCCTGATTACCCGGTCGAAGCTGGATATCGGGCAGGCCCTGCAGGACCTGGGCTGGGAAAAGGAATTAAAGCAGATCACCTTTGACGAGATGGCGGCGCCGGAGGGCGCGAAACTCATCGAATACGATATGAAGGAATCGGATCCTGCCGTTATCATTTATACCTCCGGCACCACCGGGCGGCCCAAAGGGGCGATGCTGAGCCAGGGGAACGTGGTGCACAATACAGAAGATTTCATGGCCATCATCCCGGTCAGCGAAAACGACGTGGGTCTGTGCGTGCTGCCCATGTATCACGGTTTCGGCTGGAACTGTTCGATCGTGATGAACCTGTACCTGGGCGCGACCATGGTGGTGCAGGAGACGTACCAGTTCAGCGAGTCCATGAACCTGATCAAAAAATATAAGATCAACTCCATGTTCGGCGTGCCGACTATGTACCAGATGTTCGTGAAAGGGGCGCAGGCGGAAGACCTGGCGCACTTCAGCTACTTTATCAGCGGCGGCGCCGCCCTGTCCCGCAACCTGTACGATACTTTCGCGGAAAAATTCGGCCAGCATGTGCATGAAGGCTACGGTTTGTCGGAAGCGTCGCCGGTGGTGACCTGCAGCCGCAGGAACAAAACGAAACAGGGCTCCATCGGGGAACCGCTTCCCAACGTTACGGTGAAGCTGGTGGACGAAAACTTCAACGAGGTCCCGGTGGGCGAAGTAGGCGAACTCTGCGTGCAGGGGCACAACCTTATGATCGGTTACTGGAACCGCCCGAAAGAAACGGCCTACGCGCTGCGCGACGGCTGGCTGCATACGGAAGACCTTGCGTACCGGGACGAGGACGGGATGCTCTTCATCGTGGACCGGCTGAAAGACATGATCATCAGCAGCGGCGAAAACGTCTATCCCCGTGAGGTGGAAGAAGCGCTGATGACCCATCCGGATGTGAAAGAGGCCGCGGTCATCGGCATTCCGGACAAGCTGCGCGGACAGGCAATCTGCGCCTACATTGTGCCGGAAGACGGCGGCATAAGAGACAAGCGGATGATCCGTAAATATCTGCTCTCCCGGATCGCCGCCTATAAAGTTCCCAAGGAATATATTTTCTGCGAGCAGCTGCCCCGGAACAATACGGGCAAAGTTTTGAAAAAGGTGCTGCGGCAGCAGGCGGTGGAAAACCTGATCAACCGGAAATAATTTTTTGGCGCTGACGGCGGCGCTGTGCTTTTTGGTTGAGCGTGATTGAAATGTGAACGAAAGGAAGGGCGGTAAGCATGATCATTGACGGAAATGAAAAAGAACGGGCCGCGATGGAACAGTTCCACAAGGGCAACCGTGAAGAGGGACTGCGGCTGCAGGAAGAGTTTGCCGCCGCGTTCCGGGAGGAATATAAAAATAAGGATCACTGTCCGTGTAAAAAAGTTTGCCGGTACCACGGGAACTGCAAAGAGTGCGTGGCAATCCACCGGGCGCATCAGGAACATGTTCCGAACTGCATGCGGCCGATGCTCAACGCGAAAATTAAAATTTTGTCCGGGCTGACGGAACACACCGTTGCCAGTGAAATCGAGCCGCCGCGTGAAAACCTAAGGAAAGAATAGCGGCAGACAGAACCGTGCGTTAGTTGGGAATTTTTGCTGATGCATAATAGATTTTTGCGGGCAGGAATGCTCCGTTTTGAAGACTGGCGTCAGATGCCGGAGTAATGAGGTGGATACCGATGGCGGGAAATAATCAAAAGCTGAAACTGTTGTACCTCATAAAAATATTTACCGAAGATACGGATGACCAGCACGCCCTTACCCTTCCCCAGATTGTAGAAAAACTGGGCGCCTACGGGATAAGCGCGGAGCGGAAGACGCTGTATCAGGATTTCGAACTGCTGCGTGATTTCGGTTTTGATATCATCGGCCAGCAGGCCCGGCGGAATTTTTATTACCATATGGGCAACCGCAGGTTTGAACTGCCCGAGCTGAAACTGCTGGTGGACTCCGTTCAGTCGGCCAAATTCATCACGGATAAAAAATCCAATACGCTGATAAAAAAACTGGAAGGCATGGTGAGCAAGTACGAGGCCCGGAAGCTCCAACGGCAGGTCATTATTTCCGGGCGCATCAAGGCCATGAACGAAAGCATCTACTATAATGTAGACAAGCTGCACGAGGCCATCGGGACGGACCGCCAGATCCGGTTCAAATACTTCCGGTGGAATATAAAGAAAGAAATGGAACTGCGCAAGGACGGCGCCTGGTATCAGGTCAGCCCCTGGGCGCTGATGTGGGATGACGAGAACTACTATCTGGTAGGCTACGACGCGGAAGACGGGAAGATCAAACACTACCGCGTAGACAAAATGTGGCGGATCTCCGTGGCGGACAGGAAGCGGGAAGGCAAGGAACAGTTCAAAGCCTTCAACATGCCCCGGTACACGAAGAGCCTGTTCGGCATGTTCGGAGGCGAAGAAGTTAAAGTTACGCTGGAGGCGGAAAACGGCATGGTGGGGATCCTGCTGGACCGCTTCGGCAAGGACATTCCCGTCAAACCGGTGGACGCGGATCATTTCCGCACGTCTGTGGTGGTAGCGGTCAGCAGCCAGTTCCTGGGCTGGATCATGGCGTTGGGAGACGGCGTGAAAATTATCGGGCCGGACAAAGTCGTGGCCCGGATGAAAGAAGAAATCAGGCTGATAAGCAAAATGTATGACGACTGAAGCGGGAAGAGGAAACCGGCCTGATAAATCGAACATATGAAGACTGAAGCCGGAAAAGAAAACCGGCCTGTGATTAATTTTCAGTGATTAATTAGTTGATTTATTGCTAACAGGTTATGAAAGATTTATTCGGTTATGCCAGGGTAATCGCCATCGGCGACATCCACGGCATGTATGAAAAGTTAACAGCGCTGATGGAAAAAATCAGATTTGACCCTGAGGAGGACCTGCTGGTTTTCCTCGGGGACTATATCGACCGCGGTCCGGATTCTGTCAAATGTCTGCAGTACGTGCATGACCTGCAGCACCGGAACCCGGATTCCGTCGTCTGTCTGATGGGAAATCACGAGGTGATGCTTTCTTCCTATCTCATAGAGAAGCGGGGCATCTATAATACCCTGATCGGCGATTACTCGGAGTCCTGGCTGGAGAACGGCGGCTTCCGGACGCTGCAGCAGCTGAAGGAAACAGACGCAAAGAAACGGGAAGAACTGCTGGCATGGGTTACGGATCTTCCGGTTAAGTACCAGTATCAGGAGTTTTTCTTCTGCCACGCCGGCATTGACCCGGATGTGCCGCTGTCCGTGCAGAATGAATATGACATGCTCTGGCGGCGCCTTAAGTGGTGGGAACAGTATAAGGGCGCGGAAACCATCGTGGCCGGGCACACGCCCATACAGAAGATAAAAAAAGGGACGAGAAGCGTGAAACCGCTGTTTTTGCCGAACCGCGTCATTATGTGCGATACGGGAGCGTACATGGCCGGCGGGAAACTGAGCGGCGTGGACGTACTGAGCAGGAAAGTCTGGCAGACTTAGCACTTACCAAAGATGAAGCAATTGTGATTAAAGGACTTCCCCTGCGTACACGCTATTACCAGAGCCTTATCAGTATGGACATGCTGAAACAGGGGATGAAATACCGTGAACTGCGCAAGTCCTACGTAATTTTTATCTGTACGTTTGATCCGTTCGGCAAAGGTTTGCCGGTGTATCATTTTACGTATCGGTGCAAGGAAAACAAGGCGCTTGAGATGGGTGACCTGACGGAAAACATTTACCTGAATGCCAGGGCTTCGGATAAGGCAGAAGATAAAGCGCTGGCAGATTTTCTTTCGTACGTGAACAGCGGAAAGGCCGGCAGCGAGTTTACGCAGGCCCTTGACGCGGAAACGAAACGGGTGACAAATGACGAAGAATGGAGGGAGAGATACGTGACCTGGGAAATGGATTTGAAGATCATACAGGAAGACGCGGAAAAGAAAGGCGAAAAGAAAAAAGCCCTTGCGATTGCCAAGTATTTGAAAGAGATGGGCACGATGTCTGATGAGGATATTGCGAAAGCGACAGACCTCCCGTTGCCTGAAGTTGCCGCGCTGTAAGTGTTGTATTCAGATTTACAAATTATTTTAAAATATAACAGACCGGGTATTGCTTTCACAGCGCCTGCGAGTGCAGGCGCTTTTTTCGTTTGCATGCTGTTTTTCTTTTCGTTCAAAAATATATT
>JAFSPK010000134.1:0-3032 GCA_017443005.1 Acidaminococcaceae bacterium | reverse complement strand
TTATCTTTCTTTTCCGCAGCTTCCTTTTTCACCGCACCGGATGTATCTTCCGCTTTTTGCGGCACAGACGCGCTTCCAATATTGTTCACCGTTTTTGTGCCTGCGGACGCGCAGCCTGCAAACATCACGCCCATCAACAATATTGTGAGCAGCAACTGCCTAACTTTTCTGTGTTTCATGTGGTATTCCTGCTTTCTATTCAAAAAACTGTAATTTCTATTGCAAAGACACTGTGAAACTGTTCACGACATCTGCTATTCACCCTTTGGCAGCTGCCGGAAAAACGGTTTCAGCTTTTTGTAATTCTCTTTAAGGCAAAGGAAATGGAAAGTAACGCTGGCCTCCGGGTTCAACAGGGGAACCAGCACCCGGTCATTGTTTTTCCCGAAATATTTTACCGAAAGATTCGTCATAAAAGATGGCAGCATGGTGGTATTCACCAGCTCGCTGAATGTATCCCGGTCGTGCTGAATTAAAAAACGGGAATGGGGCATCAACTTAACATGAACGGAATGCCAGAAGCCCAGCGTGGAAAACAGGAGCACCGTCTCTCCGTCGATTTCTTCCAGGTTCATCCCGGTTTCGACTTTTTGTGCACAGGGGTGCTTTGGCGGCAGGCAAAGGAACAGCGTTTCCTTTTGTGCAGCCTGGCAATAAAAGGCTTCGTCCGCCAGCGCATACGGAAGCGTGATGATCTGATAAGTTCCGTCCCGCAAACCGTCAATCAGTTGCGAAATCTCCTGTACTTCCGAAGAAATGGTCATCCCAGGATATAAATTGGAAAGCACCGGCACAGCTGACCAGCCGGGGGCGGGAGCGCAATTGCCCAACGCGATGGTACGGCTGCGGCGGTCCAAAGCCCGTACCTGTTCCGCCATTTCCTTCACATCTTCTAAAATACGCTGAGCATGTTCTACCGCCATCTGACCGTTTGCGTTCAAGCGTATTTTATTTTTCTGCCGTTCAAACAACGGCACCTGCAGTTCTTCTTCCAGCTTCTGCATAGAACGGCTTAATGCCGGCTGGGAAATATGAAGCTCCTCTGCTGCCTGAGACAGCGTGCCAGACTGATGGAACGCTGCCAGATGCCGAAGCTGCGCCAATTCAATCATGATGAATTCCCTCCTGAAACAATCCTGGGTTCCCGTCTCTCACTATGCAATTATATTATAACACATTGCAGGATTGGTATTGTACTTTTTTCTCCGCAAACTCTACAATAGAACTGTAAACAAAGGCCAGAAGGCTTTGCACCTGTGCAACGTCAAGGGAGGAACCAACATGGAAAATTTTATTTTTGAGAATTCGACAAAGGCATACTTCGGCAAAGGCTGTGTCAGTCAGTACCTGCCGGACGTTCTGAAACAGTACGGCGAAAACGTGATGCTTGCTTACGGCGGAGGCTCCATTAAACGCAACGGAATTTATGAAGAAATTAAGGAAATTTTAAAAGCGGCGGGAAAAACCATGACGGAGTTTTCCGGCATTATGTCCAACCCGGTTTACACCAAAGTGCTGGAAGGCGCAAAGCTTGCAAAAGAAAAACAGATCGACCTGATCCTGGCCGTGGGCGGCGGCTCCGTCATGGACTGCTGCAAAGCAATCTCACTGGCCGCCGTATACGATGGGGACGTCTGGGATGATTTCTGGATGAAAACCGGAACCGTTTCTGTCTCTCCTGTCCCACTGGGCATCGTCATGACCGTGACCGGTACCGGCAGCGAAATGAACGGCGGCGCCGTCATTACCAACGAAATCATGAAGATTAAAACCGGCCGCGACTATCCTGCGCTGAACGCACAGTTTGCACTGCTTGATCCGCTGTACACCTACAGCGTGCCGAAGAAACAGATGGTTTCCGGCAGCTTCGATTCGCTGTCCCACATGATGGAAATCTATTTCAGCCTTCCTAATGAGGACAATGTATCCGACGATATCAATGAAGCCCTGATGCGGGGCGTCATCCGCGATCTGCGCAAAGCGATCGCCGATCCGGATGACTACACAGCCCGCAGCAATCTGGTATGGGCCTCTACCATGGCAGAAAACCGCGTGCTGAAATTAGGCAAAAAGACCGACTTCGAGTGCCACCTGATGGAGCATCAGGTCGGCGCGTACACAGACTGCAACCACGGTTGCGGCCTGGCCGTACTGCATCCGCCCTACTACCGTCACATTTATAAGGACGGCCTGCCCAAATTCGTACGCTTCGCCACAAACGTATGGGGCATCGATCCAACAGGGAAAACCGATGAAGAGCTGGCATTGGCGGGGATTGACGCCCTGGCAGATTTTATTAAGGAAATCGGCCTGCCCACCACCCTGTGGGAACTGGGCGTAACAGACAAACAACAGGCGGAAGAAATTGCCGACACCTGCTTCCTCTCCCCCGGCAGCTACCGCAGGCTGACCCGGGAAGACATCCGGGAAATTTTCGCATCGGCGTATTAACAAGACGATGTATTCGTTTCTGTACTGCTGTTGAAATCTTTAAAACATCTCTGCCATTTTCAAAAAAAAATAAGAAGTAAAAATAACGCTCTGCATGTTTGTGAAACCTGTTTCTGTTTGTTTCACATCACGCAGAGCGTTTTTCAATTTAAGTTGCGTTTACAAATCGTTTTGAAGAAGACAACTTATACAGAACAGTATTTATTTCACCGCTGCCTTTTTGTATTCCTTTTTATCCAGGAAGTCGTACCACTCTACCGTATGCTTTCCTGCCGGGCTCACGGCCAGATGGGCAAAGCTGCTGTCAGGCGCGGCGCCATGCCAGTGGGTCTCTCCCGGCGGGCAATAGGCTACGTCGCCGGGGCGCATCACTTGTATCTCGCCGTTGCGCATCTGGTGCAGGCCGATTCCGCAATGTGCTATAACAAAAACGCATAGAGAAATCAAACCGTATTTCACTATCCGTTTTGCTTATACTGTTATTCGTTTCTGATATTGTACAAATGAGAAAAGGCAATTTACAATAAAGACAACGCAGAAAAAGCGGAGCACGTTATTTGTAAAATACATCACGGAAACCG
>JAFSPK010000133.1:0-21391 GCA_017443005.1 Acidaminococcaceae bacterium | reverse complement strand
CGTCATCAACGGGTTTCCGGTTTGCACTTCCGCTATTTCCGTCATCAACGGGTTTCCGGTTTGCACTTCCGCTATTTCCGTCATCAACGGGTTTCCGATTTGCACTTCCGGTATTGCCGTCATCAACGGGTTTCCGGTTTGCACTTCCGCTATTTCCGTCATCAACGGGTTTCCGACTCGTACTTCCGGTGTTGCCGTCACCCAGGTTCGTTTTGCTGCTACTTCCGGTGTTGCCGTCACCCAGGTTCGTTTTGCTGCTACTTCCAGTGTTGCCGTCACCCAGATTTGTTTTGCTGGTACTTCCGGTGTTGCCGTCACCCAGATTTGTTTTGCTGGTACTTCCGGTGTTGCCGTCACCCAGGTTCGTTTTGTTGCTACTTCCGGTGTTGCCGTCACCCAGGTTCGTTTTGCTGCTACTTCCGGTGTTGCCGTCACCCAGGTTCGTTTTGTTGGTACTTCCGGTATTACCGTCACCCAGGTTTGTTTTGTTGGTACTTCCAGTGTTGCCGTCTCCCAGGTTTGTTTTGTTGGTACTTCCAGTGTTGCCGTCACCCAGATTTGTTTTGCTGGTACTTCCGGTATTGCTGTCACCCAGGTTCGTTTTGCCCGTTTGCATGTCAGAAACATTCGGCTTGCTCGTTTGCATGTCAGAAACGTTCGTTTTGCTCGTTTGTGTATCAGAAACGTTCGGTTTGCCCGTTGGTGCGTCCGGCGTGTTCGTTTTAAACAAACCTTCACCCATCCGCCGTTCGGCGATAGACGTCTGCCGCATTCCGCCGGTCTCTACATCCGTATGCACTTTTCCGGTCGGTATATTCGCATCCACGTTGCCAACCTTCGGATTGTTCCAAAAATCCAAACGCGTATTCGGTCCGATGTCAGCAATTTTTGTGTCCAAAACCGTTCCCTTGGTTGTTTGGATCAGTTTGTTTGCACCTCCAGAAACAAGACCCGTAACCGCGCCGCCTTTCATCGAGTCATAGACGCCGTCCGTGATTTCTCGGCCATTATAAAGATTATCATTCATCTGTTTAGCCCCACTGCCAAGAGTGTTACTGAGGACGGCAGCCGTGAAACCGTAATTTTCCCCTTTATCCACTACCAGATCGATAGTGGTGTCTGCCGTTGCTTTGACGAACGCTTTCTTCATGTCTTTACCATTTACGTATGCGTCTGTCATGGTTTCTGTGTAGTTTGATGCGGCGTTATAGGCTTTGGGCAACACCGGATCATGCGACAGCATACCATAGGCGTTGACCGTCTGATCCACCACAAATTTTGTTTCCTGAGCCGTTACGATAGCATTGTCCCACATTGCCCCTTCCTGTCCATAGTATGCGCCTTCCATCATATGATCGATTTGGTTTCGTTTCAAGACATCTTTTTTTAGGGCCTTTTTTATATCATCTATGCTAAGGGACTTATCACCATTCCCGTATTTCTCGCGCATCTTTTCAATAAACTTCTCATGTTTGCGCTGTTGCTCTAACTCCGCTTCCCTCTGTTGTTCTTCTTGCAGTTCAATGCTGGTCTTGGACAGTTCACTGTTGATTTCACGTTGTTCAGCCTGCTCTGCGGCATTCTCCGGGACCGTTTCTGAAGGCATATCGTCTTTTACAGACTCGTCCTGGGTATCATCTGGCGTTTCAGGCTCGTCCTTAACATCGTTCGTATCGCCTTTCTCGTCATCGGCTTCTTTATAATCATCACCAGATTTGTTATCATTTTCACCGGAATCATCCTGATTACCGTCATAATCGTCCCGGTCATCGTCGTAATCATCCCGGTCATCGTCGGCATCGTCCCGGTCGTCGTCATAATCATCCCGGTCATCGTCGTAATCGTCCCGGTCGTCGTCATAATCATCCCGGTCTTCGTCATAATCGTCCCGGTCATCGTCATAATCATCCCGGTCATCGTCATAATCATCCCGGTCATCGTCATAATCATCCCGGTCATCGTCATAATCATCCCGGTCTTCGTCATAATCGTCCCGGTCATCCTCGTAATCGTCCCGGTCATCCTCGTAATCGTCCCGGTCATCCTCGTAATCGTCCCGATCTTCGTCGGCATCATCCTGGTCACCGTCAACAGAATCATTGTAATCTCCGTCAACAGAATCATCGTAATCTCCGTCACTGGAATCGTCGTAATCTCCGTCAACGGAATCATTGTAATCTCCGTCAACGGAATCATCGTAATCTCCGTCAACGGAATCATCGTAATCTCCGTCACTGGAATCATCGTAATCTCCGTCACTAGAATCATCGTAATCTCCGTCACTGGAATCATCGTAATCTCCGCCGGAATCGTCGTAATCTCCGTCAACGGAATCATTGTAATCATCCAGGCCATAATCGTCCTTATTCAAACTATTACTACCGCTGTGACCGCCATAACCGCCTCCGGCGCCCGCTGCACCACCTGCACCACTGGCGCCACCGCCCATCGTACCTCCTCCAGTACCGCCGGCTGCACCACCAATTGCGCCGGCAGCGCCCGCTAGTCCACCCCCTAAGGCTGTTCCTACAGCCACCGCAGCTTTACCGACATCAGTTTCCGGCAAGTCGTCTTGATTATCTTCGTCAGTGTCGGAATAATATCCACGATCCTTATCGATGTCTACATTTCCCTTATTGTCTGTATCTTCCACGGGCGATGTTTGCTCCGATTTCTTTTCACTATCCTGATTTGATGAATTCGGATTGACTTTCTTACTTCCCGAGAATGATATCGTTGAAGCAGGAACGCTAAACTCTGAAGCTCCTTTTGGCGCCTGGTAGCCAGGAAAATAGTGCTTTCCGCTCAATATAACATTCCCATTTGCATCCTTGGTAAATCTAACTACAAAATATCCTGCCAAGGGATCTCTAACAGAGGTTGCAGTTCCCGAGTCCGGGTTATATGAACACGGTTTTCCAGCAATCGTTAATGCATTCCCGTTAAGCAGCACCTTCACATCACCTTTACTTGTATGGTAGGTTCCAGAGATCTCTTCCCTATTCGGCACCGCAGCGTTCGCCCCCGTGCAGGGAAGTGCAAAAAAGGACAGCAGTACCCATACCACAGTCAGTATGACAATACTAACAGATCTGGTTTTTGGTAAGAAATTTTTCTTAGCATCATTTGTTCCTACCATCCCCAACACAAACACAAACACTGCCAGCAAAACAGAAATATAACTTTTCATCGCACACGCCACCTCCGGTGATATGCTTTCTTTTGTATCAAAGGGAACAAATAACCAACTGCATATAATTTCCCATTTAAATTATAATACAAAAGAACAAGAAAATTGTTTATAAATTAGAAACTATTTAGCGTTATAAAAGAAAAATATAAAAACTGCGGCCTGCCATTTCTGACAGACCGCAGTGAAAACAATGCCCGGTTTTTATTTTTTTACAACGTCGCCGCGCATGGCGGCGATGTTGCAGCTCAGCTCCCCGATGACCTCCGTCAGGTTTGCCAGTTTGTTTTCCATACGCACCAGCAAAAACCAGCTCAGCACTACCGGGAACCCGAAGTCTTTAATGAAGCTGAACACTTCCGTGGTCTCCATGTCGCGACCCCCGTTTCATCACGCGGCAATGGGATCCAGCGTAGTAGTACGCAGACGACCGCCCACGGCTTCCACGATATCGCCGCCGCTGGTAGCGAAAACATTGCTGTCAACGATTACCTGCATGGCGGCGTCGATTTCCGCCTTCGTTAAGCCGGACTTGGGTTCCTCAATGTTGAGAACCACCTTTTTACCAGTCGCGTTCTTAAAGATCAAATCCAGATCGGTATCAGAAGTCATACCCTTTCTCCTCCTTCTTTTCTTAAAGTTAATTTCGTTAAGTCCCGAAGATGCCACCTGAGCGCTGCAACCCGTGCCCCGCAGGGCGCGAGGACCTGTACATTAAAGAAAATCTCGCAAGTTGCGCAACAATTCTTTACACATAACTACGCTACGCGGGACACGCCCGAAGCGTTAGGGTTGCAAGCGAAGGCGGTATCTTCGGGACGCCTTTACTCTTCTGCCAGAGTGGCCCGTTCCACCACGTTCAGTCCGGTAATGTCATTATCGAACAGACCGCCCAGGGCTTTGCCTACCGCCAGCAGTTTTTCCGGTTCCACATCCGGTTTCACATTGGAATAGACGTAGCTCTTGGTTACGGGATTGCCATCCACGTCCTGCCCGCGCAGGATGGAAATGGATAAGGTACGTTTAATTACATTCATCACAGCTGCCATTGTATTTCACCTCCTTTCAGGTTTCATTTTTGTCGGGTACGTCGCAACCTGCCGCCACACATTGCTGAACGATACGCTGCGTCGCAGACAGGTTGCTCCGCTCCCCGTGCGGGTCTTACCGCTCACCCGGCTTACATCTGCAGGCCCTACGATTCTGCCGCATGCCGCTTCACGCGCCCGCTGTATCTGCACTGCGGTTACTCATAAAATTTTCACCGCAGAACAAATCCGTCCGATTTGCCATCACCGATGCATTGCACCGGCGCAACCGGTCTGTCCCGGCTGTGTCTCCTTCTTATCTTCATCCCCATAGCAATCACTACGCCGCTTTCTTGGTCTCATTCATATCCCACAGATAGTACGCCGCTTTGCCGCGGATCAGGAAACCGCCGGGAAACAGCCGGCCATGCCGGGCATCGTCCGGCAGAAACCACAGGTCCCATTTGGTTTCCGGGTCGCCGCTGCCGGGACCGTAACCGTCACGGAAAGCAGCTTCGCAGTGGGTCATCACCCGTTCGGAACTGTTGGGAATCCGAAGCATCTTGCAGAGAATGGCCACGATCTTGGCCAGTACTTCGATCTGAATCGCCGTGGGCGGTTCCGTTCCCCCATCCACCATGGCCTGATACGGATCCCGGTATTCGCCGGGGCCCGTAGCACCCCACGCCGTTTTGGCGCTGACGGCGGCAGGCAGTTCGCATTCCGCATCGTAACCGCAGCACAGGGCGATGCCGATGGTGCCGTTGTTCCGCATCCAGGTGTGCGCCTTGCGTTCGCACAGATCGTCGCAGGTGGCATACACGGTACCGTCCCGGTCGATGCACAGGTGGTAATCATCGAACACCTGGCCATAGTGTCCGGCGGTCCAGTGCAGATAGATTGCAGTGATGCGGCCCCGGGCCTGCTTCGCCAGCTCAAATAATGCATTTTCCGTAATCACAACAGGGTTTTCCACTACCATAATTCATTCTCTCCTTTTCGTTTTTCCGGCAGCGCTGATTATTTTTTTGCGCGGCCGTTTATATTTTTTGCGGTCAGGAAACAGGAATTCCATACGATTTTGCACCGGCAGACGAGCTGTCACCGGAATCCTTGTTTCCTGTTTTCCCTTTCACTTATATAATCCCGCGAGGTCAAAAAAACGGAACCATTTATTCCGTTTTTTTTAAAATTTTTTTGAAAAAACTGATGAAAAATTCTTTATGTTTTTCTGAATTACTAAATTTAATTTTAAATAACTTGGAATTTACTTGGAATGTATCGGCCAGTTTCACATATTTTAAAAAATTTCAAGCATTATTTTTGCTTAATTGTGAATAAAGTGTGAATTTGTTTTTATAAATTCTGCACTTTTTATGTGAAACTCTCAAATTTTACTTTAATTGTGAATAATATGTGAAATAAATTTTAACAGCTTTTGCTGGACATCTATAGCGATTTATGGTATAATAACCATGTATTCCGGAATAAATTATTTAGTATATTTTTAAAGAAAGGAGCGAATCCCTTCCGTGGATTTTTCAGCATTGAGAAAGTTCCCCTGGAACGAAGAAATTTACCTTGCCCGACAGGGAGACACGCAGGCTGTACGGCGGACATGTGCCACCGCGGAGCCGATTGTCGACCAGTTTGGCAAGGTATCTTATTTTGTGGGCTGGCTGGGGAAAGACGAAGTCCGCAGCATTGCCTCTCTTGCCTTAGTGGAGTTTATTATGAGTTACTCCGGAGGAGTTCCCGATGAGGAGATTCCTGCCCTGATCAAGCAGGTTATCAAATGTGACCTCATTAACAGCGTTCATCGAATGGAATACCGGCGCAGTAAGGAAGACGCGTCCTCTTTCACCCCCGATACCGGCTCGCCCGAAAGCAGTTCCGGCGATACCGGCTCGCCTTCTGCGTCACCCCACGGGGAACCGGAAGTCTGCCTGTTGCAGAACGCATATGCCCAAACGGTACAGGACGCGATTCAGCACCTGAACCGGAATGAGCAGACCGTGATCCAGTCATATTATTTCCGTCAGGAGACCACAAACGAGATTGCAGCCCGTTTAGGCTGCTCGCCCCGCTTTGTACGGAAGACAAGGCGCAAAGCCCTGCTCCGCCTGCGCGGTTTACTGGATTGCCATGTGAGTTGAGAGATCATCACCTGTCTGCTTTTGACATTCCGGTCCCGATGTGAAATTACGTCGAGGCCGGAATGTTATTTTTTTTGCAAAGGATGCGTTTGTTTACAACGCAGCACATAAAAAAATCAGCGCGCTTCGCTGAAATAACAAACTCATACAATGGGAGGTATTGTTGTAATGGCTGTATCAGTCTTACATCAGTTTTTTGATATCAACACCCTGTTAACCCTTTCCATGGAACCGGATGGCGATGCCATCACCGGCAATTATCATCGCATGGTAGGCCTGGCCCTGAAGGATCCCGAAGGCTGCGTCCGTTCCATGCCGGCATCGGACATGGACGCCGATAAGTTTTCCGAGTACTTCCACTGTTCTTCGTCTATCGTTGCCAGGACCATTGAAACCCTGCAGAAGTTTGGCCTGATCACCATAGAAGACGGCAAGATTTTCATCACCCTGCTCCGCAAGGATAAGATGAAAAAAGCCGCCGCCCAGCAGAAAGCAGAAAAAACGGCGGAGCAGCGGGCCAAAGGCGCGGCCCGGACGGCAGCCTGGCGTGCCAGAAAAACAACGGCGGACTGCAGCGCATCCTCATCGAACCATGCCGAACCGGTGGCAGAAAACGGGAATGAGCCTTCGACAGATCGCGGTACCGAACCGGCGACGAAAAAATGCAGCAAGGGGACGGCAAAAATTGGCAACAAACCGGCAATGGCAAACCTTGGCCAACCGGTAACGGCGCCCGTTGGTGAAACGGGTTCGGAAACCGTAGAAAAACCTTTGAAAAAACCGGCGAAAAAACGCGCCGCGACTGCGGTTGCAAAACGGAAAGCAAAATCCGGTGACGCGTCCCGTGACGCCGTGTGTGACAAACCTTCCGGTACGCAGGCTGACTATAATTATAATAATTATAATTGTAATAATTTAGTAATTAAAAACAGTAATAATTGTAATTCCAATTTTGCCGATGCGAAAACAGGCGAAGTGCCGGTTACGGATAAAGGTTCGCCCCATGCACCGGACAGCCTTCGGACGGAACCGCCCAGCTCCGCGGACAAAACCAACGGCAGCTGTCTGCCCTTTTCCCCCGGCGATTATGTTGACGAATCGAAGCTGATCTTGCTGGACAAACTGGCCGCACCGGCACAGAACGTGCTGCGCGCCTGGAACCGGCTGAATCTGAAAACCTTTAAGGGCTTATACAGTTCCCTTGCGGAAAAACTGTACGACATTCTGTACCGGTTCGGGGAAGATACCTTCTTAAAGGTCATTGAAAATGTGAAAAACAGCCCCTTCCTTATGGGACGCACCCACACCCGGAACAACTGGCGCGCCACCTTTACCTGGCTGCTGAAGGAAGAAAATTTTATCAACGTGCGGGACGGAAAGTACAACCGGGATCCCGGCGGCGGATTTGATTCTGAAGCGGAACCGCTGGCGTTTACCCGTTGCCTTCCCGGCAGCGAACATCTGGCGAACCTTTCCCCGGAAGAACGGCAGCAGCGGTTCCGGGAGTTCCTGCATCCCCATAACCCGGGGCTGGACGAAATGGCCCGGGACTTTGGCGTAACGTATTAAGCAAACACCGATTCATTCGGCTATACGCCGATTGTCGCTTTTGCAACTGCCTGCGTCATTGTTATCCAACGCAGCTTACGATTCACCTGCGAAAAAAATATTGGAGGAAATTGATTTTATGAAACAGAAAAAATTAAACATAGCGGAACTGGTCAAACAGGAATTGCGCCGCAAAGCCCTTGGCCTTGCTTTGTTATGCGACTGCGACTTTGCGCACGACAACGGGGAGAACCCCATTGCCACCAATTACGGCAAAAACTATGTGGAGCGGTTTGAAAAATACCGGAAAGACGGCCGGGGCCTGTTATTGTACGGGCCCAGCGGCTGCGGCAAAACCTATCTTGCGGCGGAAATCGTCAACGCCCTTACCGACAGGGGCTACCGTTGCCGCTACACCAGCATGCTGACCATCATGAACACGCTGCCTACCCTCAGCCCGGACAGCCGGCTGCCGTTCCTGAACGAACTGTGCAGCCTGGACCTTCTGGTGCTGGACGATTTCGGCAAGGAGGCGGAGACTTCCAACAGCAGCAATATCCTGAACCTGATCGTGAATACCTGCCACGAAAAAAAGATTCCCATGATCATCTCCACGCCTTACCAGCAGGATAACCTGGTAGACGAAAACGCCAAGTCAAAGCGCATCTACTCCATCCAACAGATGCTGGAGCGCTGTCTGCCGTTGGTGCTGCCCATGCCCAACAGCCGCCGCGCCGAAAAAATGAAAGAAAGAAGAGAGGCGGAAGCCGGCCTGAAAAAAGGAATGCCCTGTCCCCCCGAACAGCAGAAGCTGCCGCTGGAGGAAAACGATACAAAGAAAAAAGAGGCGTAACGGTTCTGTATCTCTCCCCCGAAGCGTGCGGTCGGCAGACCGGTCCCCCATGCCGATGCATCGGTCTGCTTCGGCGGTCTCTTCCCCATGTGCGGGCGGTTACCAGTTTCGGCTGGCCGCGACACGCTTCCGGGGACACTGTTGCGAAATAAAACTAAAGGAGTTTGATAAAACGGATGCTGCAAAATACTGAAATCCCACAGAATATTGAAGCGGAGCAGTCTGTGCTCTGCGCCATGATGATTGATAATTCCGTCATCGGTTCCGTGACTGCCAGACTGCAGCCCACGGATTTTTACCGGCAGACCCACCGGATTGTGTTTCAGGCCATGATGAACCTGTACAGCCGCAACAAACCGGTCGATCTGATAACTCTGACCGCCGAGCTGAAACACATGGATCAGTTTGACGCCGTCGGCGGGGTAAAGTTTATTACGTTTCTGGCCAACATCACGCCCACCGCAGTCAACGTGGAACACCACGCCGGACTGGTAGAAGAAGCTTCCGTGCGCCGCCGTATTCTGGAAACCGGCAACGGCCTTGCCGCCATGAGCTGCGACGACACGGTAGATACCCTCAGCCTGGCGGCCAGCGCCCGGCAGGAACTGGAACGTCTCTCTTCCGGCAAACGCTCCGCCGGGTTTGTTTCCGTACACGACATGATGACCGACACTATGGACCGCATGGGACGGCGTCTGGAAAATGGTGAGCCCGTCACCGGCCTTTCCACCGGGTACGGGGACCTGGACCGTCTCACCGGCGGGCTGCAGCCCTCGGACTTTATCATTCTGGCAGCCCGGCCTTCCATGGGCAAAACGGCCCTGGCCCTGAACATTACCGCCAACGTGGCCCTGCGGGGCGCCAAAGAAGGAGACGCCCCGAAACGGGTGGCCTTCTACAGCATGGAAATGAGCCGGAGCCAGCTGCTGCAACGCATGATCTGCACAGAAGCGGATGTGGACAACGACGAGCTGTGCCCGGGTCCGGACACCACCGGCGAAGAACAGATGGAAGTGATGAACCGCATCTGGCCTGCGTCGGACAAAATCGCCGGCGCCTGCATTTATATTAACGACACGCCGGGTCTTTCCATTCTTGAAGTGAGGGACAGCGCACGGCAGTTGAAAAACGAAGGCGGACTGGATCTGATCGTGATCGATTACCTGCAGCTGATGCAGGCCCCCGGCGTTCGCCGTAACGTAACCACCAACCGTCAGTACGAAGTCAGCGAGATCAGCCGGGGCCTGAAGGCCATGGCCCGGGAGCTGAACGTGCCGGTGCTGGCCTTAAGTCAGCTGAGCCGCAGCGTGGAACTGCGTCAGGTGAAGCGCCCCATCCTCAGCGATCTGCGGGAATCCGGCTCACTGGAACAGGACGCGGACATCGTAATGTTTCTGTATCGGGAAAACTATTACAAAAACGAAGAGCCCAGCCGCATCACGGAACTGAACGTGGCCAAGCATCGCAACGGCCCCACCGGCAATATCAATTTGTTTTTCATCAGCGAATGCACCAAGTTTGTGGAGATTCCTAAGAATATTATGGAATTGCAAAAAGAAAACTAATCAGCTCCTCCTAAAAGGAAACGCCGGATGCGTGAGAACCGCCTCTTACTCTTCGGCGAGATCAATGACGTGAACAACGAAAACGGCGACATGATTTACGAAGAAGTCCGTCCGGAGCTAGCGATCATCGACAAGAAGTGAAACAAAACCGCGAAAAGGAAAAAACCGCGGCCAGGAATAAACCCTGACTGCGGCTTTTCATTTAATAATGTGTCTGATACTTACGGTAAATTCCACGGTTTAATAGGACAGTCGGACGTCATATGTATCGCTTTGTAAAACGGAGAGTTGTTTCTTACACTGATTATGTCGCTGTTGCTGGAATCATAGAATTTTCCGTTAATGCCGGGATTTTTGTCACGGGCCGTGTTCGTAATGTCAACTAACTGCGAATGTGTCACACTGTCAAAAATGCGTACCCGTTCGATCTGCGAACCAAATACGCCCCTGATGCCGCCGCGCATACTCAAGAGCAGGACGCCATCTGCTTTGCCGGAAATTTTTTTAGGGCTTCCGTTTCTGTTTAAAGGTACTAATTTAAGTACACAGCTAAAACCATAATGGGAGATATTCCCGTTGCCATCCCGAACCCTCACGCAACCATGACCGTCGCCGGTTCCTTCGTGAGAATGATAATAATACGCATCGTACAGATTGTCGGTTTCCGCATTGCCGTTATACTGCGTCATGCGTGTTTCCCATTCAAATAAAGTTGCATAATTACCGGTTGAAAGGAAACGTCCCAGGTAGGTCCATTCCCCATCACTGGCCCCGACAGGCATAGGATTCGGCGCAAGCGCAGCCAAACAGGTGGACGCAAATAGTAACAATGCACATGTTAAGGCAAAACAGGCTCCGCGGATAAAATTTCTCATAGTTTCAGCCTCCTCGTAACAAAACTTATACTTCTGATTCAATATTATAATACCGCTTTTTTTGTCCGGGCCGTGGCTGTGCTGCTACCGGCTGGCCACAATGTTTGCAAAACCGCGCTCTGTCCGGCAACTGCCGGAAAAAATTTTACAATGCATTTTTGTTCCCTCCAGTTTACTTGTTAGTGTCCCTGAAACCTTCCGCTACGATCTTCTGCGCAGCTTCCTCTGACCCAAACTTTTCCGTAACAATCTGCTTGTAGGTAGCATTGTCTATTTTGCCTTCTTTCACCTGTTTGGCCAGGTTACCGATAAACTTGGCGTCGTCGCTCATCCCGTCACCCAGCCCGTTCTTTATGTTCACATCGTTTATGCCTTTGATCACTTTTACTTCCTTGGCCGTCGTACGCGTACTTTCGTAATGGTTGCTGGCCGACTGTCTCTCCAGAGAAGCAATCTTTTTCCCCATCTCCGTTTTTTCTGTAGCGCTCAGGGTCTTATCCGTGTTTAATTGCTCCCGCAGTTTCTGAGCCTCGGCGTATTGCTGCTGGTGCCGTTCCAGCGGCGTTCCCTGTTTATGGATTGCGGTCTGCTCGTTGAGCACGCCCGTGCCTTTTTCCGGCGTCCCATATTTCTGTGGATTTAATACTCTCTCTACTTCGCCCTTGCCGCTCCCTACATAGGCGTCCGGATTATGGCTGATTTCGTGGGTATCGCTGGGCCGCGTGCTCACATTCGTAAAGTCGCGGAGTTCTTTCAGCTTCAACGCCTCGTCATATTCCGCCGCCGTCTGCGGGTATCTTCCGTGTTCCGCCTTGTAAACGGCCCTGGCCAGATGATGGTCGCCGTCTACCTGAGAGAAATCTACCGATTTGATGGGATCATCCGGTTTTGCAGAGAGCACCTTCACGTTCGGGGACGTATCCAGGTCGTGAGAGGCGGCGCCGCCCGCCAGTTTTTGCTCAACCTTGTTGGAGGTCGCATGGAAGTCGCCGATCTGCTCGGGTTTCAGCCCCTTTTCTGCCGCGAGGGATTCATTACGGTATTGGAGCACCTTATTCTCGTACGCCATATCCGACTGGTTGTAGCGTTGCCGCAATTCGGTCCCCGTCTTGCCCTGAAGCGCGTTCATGCGATCCTGGGCAATCTTATTCTCGCGTACCGTCCTGGCCTGGCTATTAAACTCCTGCGACAGCTTCTGGTAATCGGCATCGTTCTGGTAATTCTTCGGGTTGCTCTGCTCTATCGATTTCATCTTCTGGTTGATGTTATTCAGCTTGCGCACCTCGTTCATGGCCCGGGTTCCCTGCACGTCTTCACTGATTTGCATCTTAGTGTCGGCCTCAGACATATTCGTCTTGTACTGCCCCTGGCCGGACCTCCGTTCGGCGATAGTCGTTTTCCGGGGCTCCGTGCCACCCGCTTTCGGTTTGCTGCCGGTCTCCACGTCCGCACGCGCTCTCGTTTTGGTGCTGCCGGTCTCCGCGCCCACCTTTGCTTTCGGTTTGCTGCCGGTACCGCCAGCCCCTGCATCCGTATTCACTTTCGCTTTCGTTCCGGCGCCGCCCGTTTCTACATCCACCTTCGCTTTCGGTTTGCTGCCGCCAATCTCTACGTCCATCTTCGCTTTCGGTTGCGTTCCGCTGCCGCCTATCTCCTGACTAAAAACCGTTCCCTGACTCTTCTCTTTCAGTTTGCCCATGCCTTTGCTGACCGCGCCCATGACTGCGCCTTTAACCGCCGCCTCATCGGTGCCTTCCCACGCGTCGCGGCCATTATAAACATTATCATTGACCTGTTTATATGCGCCGGCAAAGGCGTTGCCGGTAACGCCCCAGCCGAGACTCTCAAATTTATTCGCAGTCATATCCAGGGCGGTATCTACCGTCGCTTTCAGGAACGCTTTCCCCTTGTCTTTATCAAACACCACCGCGTCCGTCATCGTCTCGGTATAGTTGGTGAGGGCCGAATACCCGTTGGCAAACGCCTGGTTTCCCGTCAGCATGCCGTACGCGTTGACCGACTGGTCCGCCACAAATTTTATCTCCTGGACGGTCACCAGCTTGTCGTCCCACTCAGCCGCCTCCTGTTCATAGTACGCGGTTTCCATCAGCTGGTCAATCTGGTTCCGTTTCAGGATGTCTTTCTTGATGAGCTTTTTGATATCATCTTTGCTCAGGGACTTGTCGCCATGGGCGTACTTCTCGCGCATCTTTTCAATATATTCCCTGTTGTCCTCCGACAAACCCATCTGGCTCAATTCTTTCTCCAGCTCCTTGCTGAGCCAGGACTTTTGATCGTTGATCGCACGCTGCTCTTCCAGCCAGGCGGCGTTCTCCGCCGCAAGGCGCTCCCGTTCGGCCTGCTGCCGCGCGTCTTCCTCCGCACGGTCCGCAATGATCGCCTGCTCGTTATCCTTATACCATTGGGCCCCTTCCAGAATCTCCTTTTGCGAAAGAGTCCCCGGCTCCGCATCATGCCAGTTCCCTTCCTCGTCCTGCCAGGTCAGGGCTTCCCCGGTTTCCGTATGGGTCGGGACATTGTAACTGCCGTCCGCATTGGGGGTGTAGACCAGTGTTTCGCCCGTGGGTGTTGTGATACGGATACTGCCGTCCTCCGCGACGGAAATATTATCCGGAACCGCCGGCCTGTCGTCGTCATATGAATCATAGCCGCCATAATCGCCGCTTACACTGCCCGCTGCGCCACCTGCGGCACCGCCGCCGGCGCCGCCTATCGTGCCAGCGACTGCACTGGCAGCCCCCAACAGTCCGCCAGCCAAAGCGGTTCCCACTGCCGCACCAACTTTACCGATGTCCGATGCAGGAAGGTCGTCATGATCCTCATAATCTTCTTTTTTACTGCTCGTATCGTCCCCGTTAATCGGCTCATCCTGCTTGCCGGTACCATTCTTTGGTTGCGAATTTGCTGCATTGCTATCTTTCTGCGGCGCTGACTTTTCGGATTTTAGCTTCGTAGCTGCAGCACCTGATTCCGGCTTCAGTCCACTTATTTTGTTGCCCGTAAAAATATAAATAAGCTTGTTAGCTCCGACCAAACCCCCTTCCATCCTTATGCTATTACCGCTCCCTCTAAACTGTTGCCCGCAACCACGCTGTTTATTATCTTTATCAAGATATTCTGTTGCTGACATACCAGTCTTGGGATTATAACCCATCTTAATATTCCTGAATTCTGAAGCGACTTCGCCACTTACGGTAATCGTATAGTATTCGGTGCCGCTTTCTGGTCGGATAGTCATTGTTCCTTGTAAAGTGCGCCCCTGTTGTTTATTAGAAAGTTTAATCGAATACACTCCGCAAATATCTTCTCTTGACGGCGCATCCACCTCCCTATTCTTGGGTAATGAATATTTAGCCGCCTCCGTCTCCGCGGCGGGTAACGCAAAAAGGGGCAGCACGACACACAGCACGGTTAAGATGGTCGTAGCAACGATCCTTATTCGTGCCGCAAAAGTTTTCTTTGCCTCTACCGCATTTAAAATGCCTGACTTCATATTGCCCCCCTACACGTTTCACTTATCTTGTTACTTATTGGTAGTCCTGAAACCTTTTGCTACAATCTTCAATGCATTTTCCTCTGAACCATACGCCATTCGGTATGTGACGACGCGAAGTATTTGTCCGCTATTTTCTTTACGGGATTCGATGCGGTCTGGATTACCATAGTATTCCAGCACAGTACTAAGCGATGACCCGAACTTTATGCCCGACGAATCAAGCGCCAACCCATTGTTACCGGCAATCCTTACACCCTTGACAATGTTGCTTCTGTTAACATGGACATCAAATACCGTACCGTTTTTTGCAAATGAATAGGTTGTTCCATAACCGGCCGGCTTTCTTTCACTCACCGGATTTCCATACATAGCTTTTACGTCTGAGAAGTTTTGATTCAGATACACACCGCCAATAGACAGATCTGATTTCATTATCTGTGCAAAGCATACTTCGTTAGTAACCATCAAAAGACTTAGCACAACAGCAAATACCAATTTTCTTATATTCATAGCCAAACCTCCATTTCTTTGCAAGAAACAAATCGCAGAACCTTATTCTTAAAACATTATCATAGGTTCGTTACTATTATCTGTACCGTATAGCTCACACCTTCGCCCCGCAATTTCCGCAGAACGCGGTATCGGGGTCCAGCTTCACCCCGCAGTTCCTGCAGAAAACCGGCGCATCGCTTGCCTGTTCCGCTTCTACCCCCGGCAGCTCCGGGCATGCCATGACGCCTTCGAACACGCCCAGCAACTCCTGCGGACTCATGGCTTCCACCCTGACCGTATCGCCGCCGTACAGTGTTGTCATAAGAATATCGTGCAAACCGCCCTGCAAAACATATCCCGCCATGCTCCTTACGCTGCTGCCGGAACCGTCCCACAACTGTAGCAACGCGGAATTGTGGACCGCCACAAGACCCCGGGCCAGTGCAACCAAATCATCGCGCAGGACATACCGGCCGTTTTCCATTTCGCAGAGCGATTTCTCCGTCAGACCCGCCAGGCCTTCCGCCGCAACATCCGCGTTGGTGATTTCTGCATACATGACAAAAAGATTACACAAGCTCCCGGGCAAGGGCTGCGCCGCTTTAGCCGCGACCTCTTCCGGCGTTGCCGCAACGTTGAACTGCGTTGCGCCCAGAAGCTCGCCAAGGCACTGACAGCGGCAATGGTCCAGCAGCGCGAACAGCGCCATGGCCTCCGGCTTCGTCAGCAACATGTTAAAGCTTGCGTTGCTGAACGGCGAATTGCCAACCAGCACCTGCATTTCTTTTGCCGTCGCCGTAACGTCCGTTTCCTCCCGCAACTGCCACTGGCCCTTGAGCTTTTCCGCAATATACAGTTTGTCGCCGCATGCATACGTGTACTGGGACGCGATCCGGTTTGCGCCGCAAACCTGCACAAATGCGCAACGTTCCACATTCTGCAACTCGTTAATTCCGGGATGTTCTATCAAAATCGTTTCCAAATACTGCATCGAAATTTCCTCCATAAACAACAATTTGTCAGTTGTAAGATATTTCTTTATCGCTGTATCGCATGCTTCAGATTCTAAGTGGGGTGGATTCTACAGGTCTATACGACAAAGAGAGCGGAAATTTATTATCTTATCGCACACGCCGCTTCCGGCGATATGCATTTTTTAGTATCAAAGGAGAAAAACAACCAACTGCATATTATTCCCCTTTTTAATTATAATACAAAAAAACAAAATAATTGTTTATAAATTGGAAACTATTTAGTGGCATAAAAGAAAAAGCCACAGGTTTCCCTGTGGGCGGCAGTACAACGATTTATTAGTATGTATAAATTTAACAGCGATTTAAACTAAATCTTGCTATTAAAATATTCCTGCGTGACTTTCAGCTGCTTTTTCAGTATCTCCTGCCACATATGCGGATGGATTTCCCCACTGCCCCTGGACACTTTTGTTCGCAACACTGTTCCGTCCGGCAATATCTTGCGATAGTAGTAATGGTCAGTATCTTTGTACAGTTCCCAGCCGTCCCGCTCGCAAAAGCGCTTCAATTCTTTCCATCGTGGCATAGGATATCCCTCCGCATAATCGCATCTGGCGTGGTCAGAATCTTAATCACATATGGCAGATGCGCCCGACGATTTGGCGCTGCAGACCAATAGTCAAACTCTTCATAATAATCGCGGGCATACTCTTTCAACGCGGTAAGAAGGTTGTCCAGGCACTCGTCTTTGGTTTTTCCGTTCTCTATTACGTCGATTTCATCTACAGAAGCGGTATACGACCCGTCCGGTTCCCGATATAAAGCAGCATGTATTTTGTAGTTGCCCATAAGCTCCGCAAGCATAACCGTATTCAGCATCGTTATATTGTCATGCGTGCGTTGCACGAACTGCGGCCGCACCCGTACCGTGGCGTCAATCGTACTGCTCCATTCCTTACGAACTTCAGTAGACGAACGGCTCAACTGTTCCACTGCTATCATAATTTACCTCCTGAAATACACTGTGTACGTTTTGTACATATTGTATCATGTTGAAAAAATAATGTAAACCTTTCGTTCAGAAATTCTGGAGCCGTTATTCTATAAAAACTGCGGCCCGCCATTTCTGACAGACCGCAGTGGAAACAATGCATAATATAACACTCATTCGTTTTTACTCAGATCCACTTTTTCAAATGTCCAACGGATCAGGCCCATATCGGTTAGGACCCTTAGTGCCTCTATAAAAAAGAAGGAAAAACAACAGCAGAAAATTTACTATTGGGATAAACATACCGATACACCACCAGGACGGTTTATCCAAATCATGGAGCCGGCGTATCGTAAGCAGGAGGCCCGGAATAAAGGCTATCAGCCAAAGCAACACTGCCGCTGCAGTAATTGCTGAACCGGAAAGCCTGTCAGCAATAAGAGCAAGACCAACCATACCCGCCGAAACTACCACGGAAACTGTAAGACAGCGCAATATATAGCGCTTTCTGTTCAAACGGTTATCACAGCGCAGAAAGACTGACTGCAAACTGCTATTCGGCACATATTTTTCCCCACTCATATTACCTATCCGTGTCTGTTCTCGTCTTGGATGCACTGCTATGCCCTCTTCCTTCAGGTACTTTAGCAGACCGGATACCTGGTTCGAGAGGCTGTTCAGCTGCTTCTGCTCTGTGGTACTTACCCTGCAGTAAATCCCCACGCCACCGTTATTCACATCGTCCTCTTTCTTGTAACGCTTGAACGGGTTTGCAGGAATCACTTGCACCTTTGGTTTCTGTTCATCCATACCATCGCCTCCCATTTTTGACTACATATCATTATATCACGGTTTGCAAAAATGGAGACAAAAAACACGTCCTGACAAAGCTGATTGCCAGAACGCGTTTTAGCGATTTCGATTATTTATTTAGTGAGAAAAACGTGAATTTAGTCTAACTTAATGACATTGATATGTTGGCTATCCTCATTTTTATAAGAAGCTATAATTTAGAGCGAAAGATAAAGCATAGTGTAGTACACTTCCGTTCTTTTACCATTCAACTACAATACTTCGCCAAATACATATTATACTGCTGCTCATAGTCTTCCTTCGAATCTCTGATGATACGCTGATTTTCATGCATGTTCATGTTCCTGCCTGCTGCGTCAAGTACACACACTGAAATATTTGAACAGTGATCTGACACGCGCTCAAGGTCTGTCAGCAGATCTAACCAGATAAACCCCGCCGCTACAGAACATTCCCCGTTCTGTAGCCGGATAAAATGACGGGTCCGCAGGTCTTCCTTCAACTTATCAATCACCTGCTCAAGGGGTTCTGTCATCCGTGCCGAATGAAAATCATCTTTTGAAAATGCCTGAAAGGACAGATCCAGTATCTCTATTACTGCCTTGCAGATCACGCGATATTCATGAGCTGCATGCTCCGAAAACGTTACATTCTTATTTTTCATTTCCTCTGCAGATTCCAGAATGTTCACCGCGTAATCGGCAATTCGTTCATAGTCCCCAATCAGTTTCATATACTCAGCGACCCTGGCACTTTCCTCCTCATTCAGATGTCGGGATGTCAGTTTTAAAAGATATGTACCTATGACATCTTCCAGATGATCAATTTCATCTTCTGCTCTGCGTATATTTTCCGTTCTTTCTTCCTTATAGTGAATTACATTTTCAAGACTGTCTTTTAATACGTCGACGGCTGTCGCGGCCATGAAATCAAGCACCTGTCTGCACCTGTTCAGAGCCAGTGCCGGGCTTGCGAGCAAGCGTTCGTCAAGTTCCTTTGTCTTTTCCGGTACTTTTGCATCAGGAAGAATCCTGCAGACCATATGTTCAAGGACCTGACTGAATGGAAGCATCAGTAAGGTACAAAGAATATTAAACAACGAATGAAAAACCGCGATTCCTATCAGACTGGCAGCCTGCGCGAAGAATATTGGAGCAAATATCATTTTTATCAGGCAGAAAACTGTCAGCCAAACAGTGGCTCCTATGAGGTTGAAAAAAAAATGAACAAGTGTAGCCCTTTTAGCATTTCTGGTTGTACCGATCGAAGAAAGTATTGCCGTTATGCAGGTACCAATATTCTGTCCCATAATGATCGGAATAGCAGCACCGTAAGAAACTGTGCCTGTTGAAGCAAGCGCCTGTAAAATACCTACCGATGCAGAACTGGACTGTATAATAGCCGTCAGGACCGCACCGGCAATTACCCCAAGAACAGGATTCGAAAAGGTAAGAAACAGCTGCTGAAAGGACGGAACATTTCGCAATGCCGAGACAGCGTCTGACATGTTGTCCATTCCGTACATAAGTGTTGTAAATCCGAGTAATATCACCCCTGTATCCTTTCGCTTACTGTTTTTGGATGCCATAAAGAAAACGATTCCCAACAGTGCAAGAATCGGCGTAAATGACGACGGTTTTAACAGTTTAACGAAAACATTGTTGCTCTCGATCCCGGCAAGGCTCAAAATCCATGCCGTTACAGTCGTACCGATATTTGCTCCCATAATGACATTGATGGACTGCTTCAGGCTCATTAGCCCTGAATTAACAAAACCAACCACCATGACTGTGGTCGCCGATGAACTTTGTATGATGGCCGTAACCCCCAGTCCTGTTAAAAGACCGGCAAACCGATTAGTCGTCATGCGCCCCAGGAGTGCTTTTAACTCGTTGCCCGCTCGGCGTTCCAACGCCTGCCCCATTAGTGTCATACCGAACAGAAACAGGCTTAAGCCGCCAATCAGATGCAATACATCAAACAAATCCATAAGATACTCTCCATTCTGTTTTTTCTCAGTTACATAATAGAGAGTCAACATCAAATCCGTTATCGCGCTTCTGTAAAAACCATGTAATGCGCACGAATTAAAAAGCAGGGGCCGCCTGAGCCCCTGCAAAACGGATTTTCTTATATCACTTCCCGTCCTCAGGTTTATTCGGTATCGACACGATAAACTCCGAGCCTTCACCGAGACTGCTGTTGAGTCTGATTGTTCCATTATGGATCAGGACTGCATGTTTAACAATGGAAAGTCCAAGCCCTGTACCGCCTGCCTCTTTGCTCCTACTTTTGTCCACGCGATAAAAGCGTTCAAAAATACGTTCCTGCTCCTCTTCAGGAATACCAACGCCCGTGTCTCTCACGGTAAGCACTGTAAGTCGTTCGCCTTGCGATACAGATATACTGACACTGCCTCCTCGGTGATTGTACTTAATCGCATTATCACACAGGTTATATGCTATGCTGTACAGCAGCTGCGGGATCGCTGTTACAGGAGCTGGTTCACCGCTTAGGGTAAAGCTGATATCCATAGCAGACGCTGCGGCTTCCAATGTATCAACCGCAGTTTTCATAATACTATAAAAATCGCAATTCTCCCATTTCATTTCTGTCCCGCCATTGTCCAGCTTTGTCAGATCGATAATATCCTCGATCAGTCTTGTCATGCGTAAAGATTCAGCGTGAATCTTTTCAGCAAAAGGCTTTATGTCCTCTTCTTTAACCAAACCGTTTTCAAGGAGCTCGGCATATCCGGAGATCGCATGAAGTGGCGTTTTCAATTCATGGGAGACGTTTGCGCTGAATTCCTGCCTGATCAACGCTGCCTTTTCAATTTCCTCCTGATCGCTCTTTAACTGAGCCTGCTGTGCGGCAATATGACGGAGCAGAGGCTCTATCTCCTCATAGTTTTCCTTCCCATAGTATCGGTTTGGTTGTGAAAGGTCGAGCTCATTGATTGGCTTTACGATCTTTGCAGCAATCCGTGAAGCCAGTACATAGGAAAGTATCAGCGCAGCAAGGACCACAAAACAGATCGGCTGGCCAAAGCCAAAAAGAAGACTCCATACGGACAGCTGTGCAACAGACATGCGGAGTACAGATCCGTCAGGAAGCCGTTTAGCCGCATAATACTGTTGGTCTGCCAGGGTATAGGAATGCCTGACAGCTTCTCCGTATCCCTCTTTCAGCGCCTGCTTTATCTCTGGGCGCTCCATATGATTCTGCATGGTCGTGGTGTCCGCCTCATCATCAAATAAAACGTCTCCCTCCGGACTGACCCAAGTAATTCGATAATTGCCGTCATTCAATCCTTCAAAATATTCCGCACCAGAGAGTGCGACACCCTGTGCAGCCAGTTCGGTCTCCACGCGAAGCTGGGTCTTCTG
>JAFSPK010000132.1:0-5052 GCA_017443005.1 Acidaminococcaceae bacterium | reverse complement strand
GACTATGCAGGCCTGATATCGGATTACCAGAAAAAGAAAAAAGAGGTTTTCTTGTTGCAGGGAAACCGGGACGCGTATATTGCGCAGCTTTGGGTAATGATCCGGAAAGTGGAGCCTGGGAATCTGGAACTGTTCAGGGAGCTGAAACAACAGTACACACCTGAGGAGTGGATAGAAAAAAGGGAATCAATATTCAAGAATATATCCTCCGACTTTTCACTTGCTCGTCTTTATGCGGAAGAAATGCTGCTGGATCGCCTGCTGGGCTGTGTGATGAGGTCGGACTTATATGTGTTGCAGACTTACACAAAACTGCTGCAAGAAAAGTATCCGGAAGAACTGTTGAAAAAATACGCAACAGAGGCTGAAAAGCTTGCAGCTCGTTCCGGAACCCGGGGCCACTACCGTGAAATTGCCGGCGTCCTTCAAACTATGCAGCGCATCAAAGGCGGCAAGGAAGTTGTGAAAACAATTCTGGATGATTGGCGTGAGGCATACAGGAGACGTACTGCTATGTGGGATGAGTTCAGCAAGAAGAAGCTGTAATGGAAATAAGGAATCAATTTGCTTACCTTTCGCCGGGCTCTTCGTTATCTGATGAACCGGTACTTATAATTCCCAAAATGTCGTGGAAATAGGTTAGTGTTGTATACCCGTATTGGCGGAAAAACTGTTTTGGATGAAGCGGAGTGGTTCCGTTGACATGGCTAATGTATGTATTGACATATGAAACTGCTTCTTTAACAATTTGCTGGAGATGAGTTGTCATTTCGTTGTATTCGTCCTGGTCGACAACTGCCGGCGTTGCTGAATCAATGTAGTCTGGATTTTGGATAATGATAATTTTAGAGTAATCTAGACCAGATCGGGTTTTCTTGGAACGCACAGTTCTCTTGAAGAAGTAGGCGTTATTATGATTGATGGATGACCGGAACGGGACGCATATGAAATAATCGTCATGTGTATCAATTAAGAGACAGGTATATGGGCGGCCTGGCTTGTGCATGAGTTCAGGGTGTTTGGTTGCCGGATAATCCTGAATAAATCTATTTGAAAGCAAATATACCTGTGATAGAAAGTCCATGGACATGTGTCCTCCTTACGTACAAAATAAACGAGGCTGGCCGATTTGGCCAACCTCGCAGTTTCTTCGCCCGGTCAGTTTTTATTTTACCGACGAGTCAGAACCGTCACTCGTCATCTTCGCTCGGTCAATTTTTATTTTACCGACGAGTCAGAACCGTCACTCGTCATCATTTAGCGAAGTGAGATGATTGCTCATCTCCTGTATCCATTATACGGTTTGTAACCGTAAAATGCAATAGGATAATGAAAATTTTCTGTGAAGCATCCTTTAATGAAGATGAGATTGTGATATAATACTATCCTGTGTGGCGTGCAATCTGCCATACATGGATAGAATGACCAATTCGTTATAAAGCAGAGAAAAATTGAATTCCGGTTCTGCTGTTGAATTCGCACAAGAACCGGAGTTTTTGTTTTGCTTGTTTGGGTAAAAGTGAAAAACGCTAAGGAACTGTGACGAAGTAATCAATTTATTTATGAACAGTTCTTAAGAGCAATCAAGAAAACAAAAAACAGGAGACAGAATTAATGATTATTAAGAAGCCAAAACACGTTACCATGCTTGAACTGAAGCAGAAAGCACAAAAAGCAAAAGGGCAGGTCAACCATATTTACCTGCACTGGACCGGCGCAGGATATGGGCAGCTGGATGACAATTACCATTTGTGCGTGGACAGGCTCGGGCAGGTTTATATTTGCAGCAAAGATTTTACGGAAGAAAAATCTCATACCTGGCTGCGCAACCAGGGCACGCTTGCCATTGCCCTGTGCTGCGGCGTGGGTTCCCGCTGCTGGGTGCCCGGCGTGGGGAATCCCCGGACGGCTTGGGGCGTGACGGAAATCACGCCCAATACCCCTTCCCATTGCGCCTTGCTCGATTTTGGGCCGGCTCTGCCAACGCAGCCGCAAATAGAAACAATGGCTAAATTGGTGGCAACGCTTTGCGGGGAAATGGAGTTATCAGTAAGCCGCGATACAGTGACGACGCACTGTGAAGCAGCGTTCAAGGACGGTTACGGGCCGGGCAGCGGCGATCCGGAAGCCTGTTGGGATTTGTGGTTCCTGCCGGATCCGGAACATTACGGAAAGCTGGCGCCGGGCGGGGAACTGATCCGGGGCAAAGCAATGGAGTATCAGCAAAAGGATGTAGATCGCAATAGGGAAGAACCGATGGCTAATAAAGAAAAAGATTGAAGGTTGGAATGAATAGTCTCATACGGTAATGGAATAAGAACAAAAAACTATATATTGTGGTGGAATGTGATTCTGAAACTGTATGTTGTATCATAAAATCACTTTAGTAACTTAAATTGTCGCACAATTTAGCTTTGTTATCCAAATATACGAAATAATAAACGTAAAACAGCTACTATTCCGCAGAAATCCTTTTTGACGAAGAATGGTATTTTTGCATAAGTTGATACCTGTTTTTGCTTTCAGGGGCATTAGAAGCGAAAATAGAAAGAGGTTCAAAAATAGGGACAGCAGCATTGCCGGGCAAAAGAAAAATAGTCTTAGCATCAGTGTTTCCTTAAGACTATTTTTGTAAAAAGTGTATCGAAACAGTTCGTAATATGATAATATTAATAAATAATAGTTAAAATCGGAATGATAATGTCACATCTGTAGTGATTCCGGTAAACGAAGAATATATCCAGATTAAAACAGGAGTGAAACCCAAGGAGAATCTTGGGATTGAATCTGAATCTCAAGCTATAAAAGAGAAAAACAGAAACTGGGGATATTCAAAACCGACAAGTTCCGGCAAATGGCGAAGGTGTGGCGCATAAGTTGGCTTTAAAAGTGCGTCTGTTTTACTAATCTTACCCAAGTTCGGTCTTATTATGCAGAAATTCTGATTAACAGGAGAACACTGACATGGATGTAAAGAAGCTGGCGTTAAGCATTTTAAAAGCAGAGACAGAAGAAAACGTAATCCATCTGTTGAACAATGAAGGGCTCTGGAAAAACCTGGATTACTGGAAACCCTTCGGCGCCAATGAAAATAACGTTTCCACAATACGGAACCAGCAGAGCAAACCGGACGCCGCCATTGTGGAAAAAATTATCAATTCTGTTGACGCTATCCTTATCAAAAAGTGCGTGCAGGCCGGCATCGATCCGGAAAGCCCGGAAGCGCCCAAATCCATGTATGATGCCATTGCCAGGTTTTACGGCGTAAAGGAGGGCATCCTTTCGGAAGAACTGCGGAGCCGGTACGCGTCGGACATTATTCTTGCGGCAACCGGCGAAAAGAAAGGCCATGTGAATTTTACATTAATAGATAACGGCGAAGGCCAGTCTCCGGAAAGCCTCACGGATACGATTTTGTCCATCAGCCGCAACAATAAACTGAAGATTAATTTTGTGCAGGGTAAATACAACATGGGCGGTACCGGCGTCCTGCCGTTTTCCGGCAAGAACAACTTTGAAGTGATCCTGACCCGGAAATGCCCGGACATGGCCAAAGGCAAAACCAACAAATGGGCCTTCAGCATCGTACGGAGGGAAGGGGCCAGGGACGGGCGCAAGAGTACCATGTACACCTATTTGTGCCACCCCGACGGCAGCATCTTTTCTTTTTCCGCCAAAAGCGTCAACGCCGTGCCGAAGATGAGCGGCGGTTATGACGATTTGGAATATGGCGCTATTTTTAAGCTGTTTGATTATGATATCCCTTACAAGTCCCTCATCGGGTACGACCTGCGTTACCGCCTGAATGCGCTGATCCCCGGACTGCCGTTGCCGGTGGAGATGCGGGAGTGCCGCAGGCAGTATAACCCGGAACACCGGAGTATCCTGCAGGGGCTGTTCTTTGTCATGTCCCAAAGCGCGGAAGTATTTGAAGAAGGTTTTCCTCTGACAGGGTTCTTTACTGCAGACCGGCAGCGTATCGGTTACCAGATTTATTTGCTGAAAAACCTCAGTGATGAGCGGATCAAAACCATAAAGCGGGAATTCGGGCAGATCAAGGACACGGAATCTGTGTTTTTTACGGTGAACGGCCAAACCCACGGCACGTTGGCGAAGAGTTACCTGAACAATGATAAAATCGGCCTGTCCTATTTGGCGGACAGCCTGATGATCTTTCTGGACTGTAACGGGCTGGACCCGGCCCACAGGGAAGACCTGTTTATGGCCAGTCGGGACCGGCTCATGAACAGTTCGTTTGCCAAGACTGTAAAAGAAAACCTGGCAGCCGTGCTGCTGGAGAACACAACGTTAGTAGAAATCCAGAACCGGCGCCGGCAGGAAGCCGTGCAAAAAGCGGCGAAGGTAGATGAGACGATCACCAAGCGGCTGCAGAAGATGTGCTCCCAGGACAAGCTGCTTTCCCGTCTGTTTTTTGACGGGAAGCGCATCAACGACCCGTTCCAGCTGATGGATTCCGTACAGAAATACGTGGGAAGAAAGCATCCCACATACTTTACCTTAAAAAGCAAACAGAGCCAGGAAAAGCTGCCGAAGCTGATTTCCATGGGACGGAATTTCACGGTGCAGTTTTCCACGGACGCATCCAATGATTATTTTAAGCGTGAAAAAGAACCGGGAACCCTGCACGTGTTTTTAGACGGCAACCCGGTGGATGAACTGATTTACAGCGTCTCCTGCGTGAACGGCCTGTGCCGTTTGGAATTGGCCTTTCCCGATGAACTGATCACGGGGATGCTGGCGACTTATGTTACGGAGATTGAGGACGAATACGTAGCAAGCAAGTTTCACAATGAGTTTTCCGTTATGGTGGTGGAGCCGGTGCCTCTGGTGAACCGCAGGGAAAAGGAGAACCCGGGCGCCAAAAAACGGTCCAAGGCGCAGCAGCGTAAAGCCTGGATTCCCGCGAATCCACACTATCCCAATACTTATAAATTAGGTTCAAACTATTGAAAATACTGGATTTGTTGTCTTTCCTCTTGCCTTTTTGCACATAGTGTGGTATAATTTAACCACACTATGGAGGTGCAATAT
>JAFSPK010000131.1:0-6678 GCA_017443005.1 Acidaminococcaceae bacterium | reverse complement strand
ATTACTGGCCATGACAAAGCCGGAAGAGTTTCAGAAGGTGTGGCAGGATATCCAGCAGAAGTTTGCGGGTAAAGTAACCGTGACCAGTTCCCGGGATAACTTTCTGGAACTGATGGAACCCGGTGTGAATAAATGGAACGCAGTCAAAGCGGTGGCGGAATCTTACGATATTAAGCCGGAAGAAGTGATGTGCATCGGTGACAGTAATAACGACCTGAGCATGATTGAAAACGCAGGCGTCGGCGTGGCGGTAGCGAATGCCAAACCGGCAGTGCAGGCAGCGGCAAAACTGGTCACGGCTTCCAATGATGAGGATGGGGTGGCCGAAGCTATCGAAATGGCATTGCAGTCGTGAAAAGACAGAGAACCTTTGTGAGGTCTGCTTTACCTTACCGGTACTTGTGTTATAATGGAAGTAAACGTATAGCAGTCATTGAGATTTCTTTGAGAGGCCTTTTGTGGTGTGAGGAGACGCTATGGAACAGGGTCGTTTTGTAATTATTACCGGCATGTCCGGCGCGGGGAAAACACAGGTGCTCCGTACGCTGGAAGATTTAAATTATTTCTGCGTAGATAATCTTCCGGTCATGCTGCTTCCCAAATTTATCGAGCTGAGCCGTCAGACTCCCGGGCGCAATACTGCGATGGTCATAGACACCAGGGGAGGCGATGCCTTTTCCAGCCTGGTTGAGATCATGGACGAAATGCATGCCAACGGGTTTGATTTTGAAGTATTGTTTTTAGATGCAGATGACGCGACGCTGATCCGACGGTATAAAGAGACCCGGCGCCGGCATCCGATGGAGAAAGGACATAACAGTCTGTCGGAGAGCGTATTGCTGGAACGGCGCTCCCTGTCCGATGTGAAGAGCCGCGCAACGAATATTATTGATACTTCTCATTATTCGAATGCAAGGCTGAAAGAAGAAATCGAGCGCTTGTTCGGGGATGAGAATTCCGCGCCGGGAATGCTGATCGTGGTACAGTCATTTGGATACAAATACGGATTGCCGCTGGACAGCGATCTGGTTCTGGATGTGCGGTTCCTGCCGAATCCTTTCTACGAAGAGAATCTGAAAAAACTGACCGGAAATGATGAACCGGTGCAGGATTTTCTGAACCGGTTTCCGCAGACATACAAATTTCTCCGGATGGAATGCGAGATGCTGGCATATCTGATTCCCCAGTATGAAAAGGAAGGAAAGAGCCAGCTGGTGATCAGTGTAGGATGTACAGGCGGACAGCATCGCTCCGTGTATATTGCAAACAATATTTATAACTATCTTCGCTTGAAATCGTATCGGGTGGAATTGCTCCACCGGGAAATTAAGCAAAAGAATTAATGGTGTCAGGAGTTTTGACGAATGGGATGGATTAGCTGGCTTTGTCCGGGCATACAATTGAAACGGTGGCTGCTGTTATTTACGGTGGGTGTTATCGTTTGCGCGTTTTCCCTGGCATTGCTGTTTAACAGCCAGGTGATGGGAATGGCGGAAGAACTGCTGTTCCGCCTCAGTTATCTGGCGACCGGCAAATACGGGAACGGCGTGACGATAGCCATTGGACTTGCCGGTATGATATTGGGAATCGGCATTATCGTTTATGCCGTACGGCGTATTGTCCGTTCTGTCGTGGAAGCGGTGAGTCCGGAGAGCAGTGACTCGCTGATGGAAACAATCTTTACCAGCCGCAAGCTGAGCAGCGGTCCTGCCATAACCGTAATTGGCGGAGGAACCGGTCTTTCCACGCTGCTGCGGGGTATGAAGTTTATTACGGGGAACTGTACTGCGGTAGTTTCCGTCGGCGACGACGGAGGCTCCTCCGGCCGGTTGCGCCATGAACTGGGGATTATCCCGCCGGGCGATCTGCGCAAATGTATGATCGCGATGGCAGACAGCGAGCCGCTGATGGAGCGGGTGCTGCAATACCGGTTTGAAGGTGAATCCTATCTTTCCGGGCACAGCCTCGGGAACCTGTTTCTGGCGGCGATGGCGGAAACAGAAGGCGGTATGGAAGAAGGACTGGAAGCGGCCAGCCAGATACTGAAAATGCGTGGCCGTGTGATTCCTACTACGTTGCATAATATCCAACTGGCGGCCGATATGACGGATGGAACCTTTGTTATGGGACAGGCGGAAATTGCCCAGGCACATAAGACGGTTCGGCGGCTTCATATGATTCCGGATAATGTGCCGGCAACAAAAAGCGCGGTTGACGCTATTATGCAGGCGGATATTCTGGTACTGGGACCGGGGAGCCTGTATACCAGTGTCATTTGCAATTTGCTGGTGCCGGAAATCCGGGAAGCCGTAGTGAAAAGCAAGGCGATCAAGGTGTATATTTGCAACGTCATGACGCAGCCGGGCGAAACAGACGGGTTCGGTGCTTTTGAACATGTTGAGACGCTGACCGGCTATGCGGGCCAGTCATTTTTAGATTACGTAATCGTCAACAGCGAAGCTGTTTCTGAGGAACAGGAGGCGTTATACAAAATAAAGGGACAGGAACCGATTTCCCCGGATGTGGATAAGATTGAACAGATGGGCATCAAAGTGATTCAGGCCAAACTGATCAGCAAGTCGGATATGGTACGACATGATCCGCAAAAGCTGGCGCAGGCCATTATGTCTTTGACATACCGGCTGCGGCTGTTTGGCAGAGGTTTTGTTTTCTTTGATTACTTTTTTATGCGGCACAATATGCGCAGGCTTAGTAAAAAGCTGGGCAAAGAATCGTAGTATCGTTGAGCAGGAGGCTGCTTTGTCATATTCTTCGGATGTAAAAAATGAACTGGCCCGTCTGGAAGGGCAGAAACCGTGCTGTGAAAAGGCGGAATTGCTGGGCGTACTTCGCATGAGCGGCGCGCTGGTGTTACGTGGTAAAAATATCGGAATCCACTTTTCTACAGAAAACGCGGCACTGGCCCGCAGGGTCCTGCAGGTTCTGAAAAGTTATTACCAGGTCCGGACGGAAGTAGTGATTACGCGTTCACGGCGATTAAAAAAGAATAACCGGTATCAGGTGGAGGTGCTGCCTGACAGCCGGGTTGCAGATGCGTTGCGTGAGTTGCAGATACTGCCTTCGGAGGAAGATGTAAAAAGAAGCAATCTGCTTGGCAAAGTCTGTTGCAGGAAGGCGTTTTTACGGGGCGTGTTTATGGCAGGCGGTTCTGTCAGCCGTCCCTCCGGCGATTACCATATGGAAATCGTTACAGAAACAGAAGAACTTGCCAGACTGGTTTTGAAAGTGATGCATGGTTTTTCTCTTTCTGCCCGTATGACAGACCGGAAAAAGGATTATATTGTCTATTTAAAAGACGGGGACCATATTATTACGTTTCTTTCCATTATCGGTGCACATCAGGCGTTGCTTGAATTTGAAAATGTACGTATTGTCAAAGAGATGCGTAACAATGTGAACCGGCGCGTTAACTGTGAAACCGCAAATTTGAACAAGGTGATCCGCGCTTCCGTGCTGCAGGTTGCCTGTATTCGGTATTTGCAGGAACGTGGCTGTTACGAACTGCTGACGGATAAATTGAAGGAAGCGGCAGAACTGCGCCTGCTGCACCCGGATATTTCCCTGAACGATCTGGTTGAGTTTACAGAGGGAAAGGTTGGCAAGTCAGGATTGAACCACAGGCTGAAAAAAATTCAGCAGCTGGCAGTAGATAAGGGTATGGATATCAGCGAATATGATTAAATGTATCTGTCGGATCCTCAAAATTTTGCTTGTGGTTGCCGCTGTTTGCGGTATGGCATACCATGGGCGGATCAAAGAAGATTTTGAAAACTATAAAATGCGTGCGGTTCCTGCGCTGATGTATCACAGTATCTGTAAACGTCCGGCAGGATGGACGGAAGATTTATGTGTGCCGCCGGAAGTGTTTGAGGAACATCTGAAATATCTGAAAGAACACGGTTATACGGTTGTGACGGCGCGTCAGGCCACAATTCTTCTGAAAAGCAGACAGAATGTGATGAATACGGTCGTTCTTACCTTTGATGACGGATATGTGGACAATTATACCCAGGCGTTTCCGCTGTTAAAAAAATATGGGTTTAGCGGTACGTTTTATATAATAGGTAAAGACGTCGGAAAAACACTGGACAGGAATGGAACGATCCAATACATGAGTTTCGAACAACTGAAAGAGATGCACCGGCAGGGAATGGAAATCGGTTCTCATACCATGAGCCACGATCCGTTGGCAGCGATTAAGCCGAATTACCTGCCATGGGAAATTTATCAGCCCCTGAATCTTTTTTATGAAAAGATGGGATTTTGGATCTCGGGGATTGCTTTTCCCAACGGTTCCTTTAATGATGCGGTCATTGCCGAGATTGGCAAGTATGTCAAATATGAATACGGTTTCTCCGGCGTGCCCGGCTGTAATACGCTGAAACTTGTGCAGGAACGTCCTTTTGAATTTCGCAGGGCCGGCGTATATGACCGGGGTCGCGGCACCAAAGATATAGACCGGGCATTGCAAAAATGTTATCTTTTCGGATACCTGGAAGACAAGGGGATATCCGCTGAATTTCTGGATAAAGTGCTGACTTTTGTGCAGGAGACCATTCATTAGCTGTCCGGCCAGTTGTATGAGTTTTTGTTTGTTTTCAATAAAAGCCTTGCATATTAGAGAAAAACAAGGTAAAATAAAGTATCACAGTTATCCAAGGAGGGTATGAGATGAAAAAACATATTAAGACTGTTAATAAAGCTATGATCAACAAAACGCTGCGCACCGGCGGCTGCGGAGAATGTCCGGCTTCCTGCCAGTCTGCATGCAAGACTTCCTGCACGGTTGGCAATCAGGTTTGCGAACACAAATAATCAGTTTTTACAAAAAACCAGCGTGTTAAACAGCTCCCTGTTAATGCGGGGAGCTGTTTTCATATAAGAAAGGTTGGGAAGATGGATAATCAGTTAATTCACCGTATGAAAGTGAATGGTGATATGGCCGTATTAGATGTAAACAGCGGGGCCGTGCACCTGGTCGACCAGATCGGGTATGACGTGCTGGGCGTGTTTGACGGTCACAATGACGAGGAGACGGTTGCCGCACTTGCGGATACCTATAGCGAAGCGGAGTTGCGGGAGGTTATTGGGGAACTGCATGAACTGATGGAACAGGGGGTTCTGTTTTCTCCTGAGTTTGATGTGCCGGAAACCTTTGCGACAGAACCGGTTTTGAAATCATTGTGCCTGCATGTGGCCCACGATTGCAATCTGCGCTGCAAATACTGTTTTGCCGGGACCGGGGATTTTGGCGGCAGGCGGGAACTGATGAGTGCGGAAACCGGGAAAAAGGCAATTGATTTTGCCATTGCCGGAAGTCGTAAGCGCCATAATTTGGAAATTGATTTGTTTGGCGGTGAACCGCTTGTTAATTTTGGCGTCGTCAAAGAGATTATCCAATACGCAAGAAAGCGCGAGGTAGAAGCAAATAAAAATATCAAGCTTACACTGACCACGAATGGTACGCTGTTAAATGATGAAATCATACAATTCCTGAACGATAACCGGGTCATGGTCGTGCTGAGCCTTGACGGCGGTAAGGAAATGCATGATGCCATGCGTCCGTTCCCAAATCAAACCGGCAGCTATGATGCAGCGGTGAGCGGTTTTAAAAAGATTATTAAAAGCCGCAGGGGCTGGAATTACTATCTGCGTGGGACATACACGCATTTCAGTACGCATTTTGCGGAGGAAGTGCTGAAGATGGCGGAAGTCGGAAAAGAGATTTCCATGGAGCCTGTTGTGGGAACCACGGAGTCGTACACACTGACCGAAGAAGACCTGCCGGTCCTGTTTGCAGAATATGACAAACTGGCTGCCGAGTATCTGAAACGGCGGCGCGGGCAAGGTGAGCCTTTTGATTTCTTCCATTTTAATGTAGCGCTGGATAACGGTCCCTGTGTAGCAAAACGTCTGGCCGGCTGCGGCGCAGGACATGAGTATTATGCCATAACGCCCTCGGGAGAGATTTACCCCTGTCACCAGTTTGTGGGACGGGAAAAGTATCTGATGGGAACATTAGACACGGGTATTGTTCGACCTGACCTGGTTAAAAAGTTTCGCAATACCCATGTCATGACCAAACCGAAGTGTAAGGAGTGCTGGGCCCGCTTTTTCTGCAGTGGGGGCTGTCACGCCAATGCGGATCTGGTGAACGGGGATATTACAAAACCGTATGAATACGGCTGTAAGATTCAGAAAAAACGGTTGGAGTGCGCTATCGTGCTGCAGGCACTGCTGACAGAAGATTCGCTGGAAGGCGCGGAAGATATGCGCCCCGATATTGATAATTTTAAATTCCAGACAGGGAAGACCGAAGAAAAAGTGAAGTAGTCAGGAAAAAAGTGGGCAGACGGTTTGTTTTGCATTGGATGTAGAATTGTAATATATCACGGATTAGCACGACACCAGTCAGGAGCATAACCAGACGATTGATACTGATTCCCGAATTTAAAGAGAGGCGCAAGCCTCTCTTTTCTGCATTTTTCCAGGCCTTTGCGGTAATCGAATGTATTAAAGGCAATGAGCCTAAAAAACTTTTGATTTTTTTGAAAAAAGGTGTTGACAAAGAAAAAAAGAAGTGCTATTATAATCAAGTCGTCGAAAGACGGCAAGGAACCTTGAGAACTGAATAACGAACCAAATGAATGTGCGGGT
>JAFSPK010000130.1:0-4566 GCA_017443005.1 Acidaminococcaceae bacterium | reverse complement strand
CGGCGCCTTGCCGGAGTATATAAGTAAGAGACAAATTTTTAAGGAGGATTTTTTTCAATGGACCAAACCCAAACTCAGTACCTGATGAACCTGCCGTACACCAATCCGGGCAACGCGGAACGTCTTCACGCCATGATTGGCAGCGACTGGAAGTTTGTTCCGCAAATTAACCGATGGGTGCACTGGAACGGAAAGTGCTGGCAGGAAGAAACCAACTCCGTTCTCCGAAACGCTGCAGTAGCTGCCTACCGGCAGCTTGCATCCGCTATTCGCAGCCTGCCCCAGACGCTGGACCAGACGGAACAAAAGCACCGCAGTTTTGTTTTGGACTGGCTGCAAAAAGCGGAAACCCTTCACCGGTTTAATGACACGGTAAACTTCTGGCAGGGATGTAACGCAACGGATTTTGCAGACTTTGACGCCAATCCGTTTTTGCTTAATGTGCAGAACGGAACCCTGAACCTTGTTACCGGAACGCTGCAGCCTTTTAACAAAAATGATCTGCTGACAAAAATCTGTGCAGCAAGCTACGAAGAAACAAGCGCCGTCAATAATTTGCTGCCTGATTTGCTGCCTGCTGACGTTTGCAACAAACCAGATGCCGTCAATCACGAAGAAGCAACGCAAGATAGTGCCGCACAGGACAAAATCCCAACCGTTGAACCCCAAAACCTGTGGCTGCAAACCGTCAGTACCATTCTGCCTGACCCTGCTGTCCGCCGCTGGATGCAGAAGTTCATGGGCTACTGCCTCACCGGCAGCACGGAAGAAGAAAAGTTCGTCATCGCCTACGGTCCCGGCGGCAGCGGCAAGGGCACCTTCTTCGAAACCATTGCGGCAGCCATCAGCGACTACAAGGCTGCCCTGTCCATCGACACCCTGCTGGCCACGGCTTACGTGACCGACGGCCAGCGTCCCACCCCGGAGTTCGCCAAGCTTCCCGGCAAACGCTATGTGCTGTCCAGCGAAAGCAACATCAACCGACGTATGGACGAAGCGAAGGTGAAACTTCTCACCGGCGGCGACACGCTGACCGCCCGACACCTGAACGCCGAACCTTTTGAGTTCCGCCCCACTTTCAAGCTAATCATGCAGACCAACCACCTGCCTGCCATCGCCGACGCCATGGACAAAGGCATCCGCCGCCGTCTGGTCATTGTTCCTTTTACGGCACAAATTGAACACCGCGACACGAAGCTGAAACAAAGACTGCTGCAGCCGGAAAACCTGGACGCCTGCCTGGCCTGGTGCGTGGAAGGGGCAAAGCTGTGGTTTGCGGAAGGACTGGACAAGGACGTGCCGGACGAAATGGCTAAAGCAGCTTCCGCTTTTTATGAAGAAAGCGATCTGCTGCAACAGTGGCTGGATGAGCGGACAGAACCCAGCCTGGGTTTCCTGAAATTCAGCAAGGCGCTGGACGATTTCAACAACTGGCTTTCCATCAGCGGCAATTATCACTGGCAACGCAAAACTTTTGCAGAAGCCATGCAGCTGCACGGGAAAATCAAAGCACGCTGGGGACAGGGCTACGGCTACCCCGGTCTTTGCCTCCGGGCTTAGTGTACTCCGGTGAACTTTTTCAGTTACAGGTGAATCTTCCCAGGCAAAAATTCACTGGCATAAAGCCAGGCGCAAAGCGGCTTTCAGATGCATAAGTGAACATAGGTGAACTTTTTCCCTGTGCTATTTATATATAGCAATTTTTTATAGCAATAACATGTTAAAAAAGTTCACTGATGTTCACTTAATATAAGGCAAATGCAGTAAGCAAGCTGTCTGGAAGTAAGTGTACTTTTTACAGGAACAGGTGAATATAAGTGAATTTTAATTAGCACAGGTGAACTTTTACCAAACCGTTGCTGACCCGGTGCTATTCATTTTTATTAGCACAGGGAAAAAATAGAACGAAAAATAATTGCAGTTACAGATAGCTTTCCACTGCAACTGCAACAAGCAAATATTGTATTCTTGTAAATTCTCAATTATAGAAAGGACTGTTAAGATGATTACCAAAGAAACTAAAATTATAGAAGTAAATCCGGAAGGCATTCCTGAATTATTAAAAGCCCTGCCATTCTGGATCAACTGGAAACCCGTCTTCGTTGACGGCAAAGCAAAAAAACTACCCACGTATGGTGAAGCCGTGTTGCGCGGGCAATATTGGGAAACGGCAGGACGAACCTTCGGGGATGCGCTCCGCACCATCCCGGCTCACGGCGGACTGAGTTTACTTCTTTCCCAGCAAAACGACCTGGCCTGTATCGACATTGATGACTGCGCTCCCGGTGACTTACGTCTGCAAAAAATTTTACAGCTTTTCCCCGGCGCCTGGTGCGATCTCTCTCCCTCCGGGAACGGCGCTCACGTGTGGGGGTTCCTGCCAAACAAACGCTCTTACCTTTTGCCAGGACGCAAGACCATCGGCTACTGCGGCAAAGAATACGAATGGTACGGTTCCGGCCGGGGCATCACGGTGACAGGGCATCCCATTTGCAATTTCGCAGATTGCGATTACAACAATGTAAATTTTGAATGCGGCAACGCAGATTTTGCTTGCAACAATGTCGATTTCGATTGCGGCAACGCAGATTTTAGGTGCAACAATGAACCGGGAAAACTCGCCGGCACTGTCATCAGCACGCAGTCCTTTTACAACGAAAACCTGATTGATCTGACGCCCGCCGTAGCATTTTGTGAAAGCCTGCGCCCGAAAACAACAGAAGCGCCCGCTGTCAATAATACGTTGGCAACGAGCGCTCCTTCAGTAAATTTCATTCTACAAAAAGCCTTTGACGCCGACCCGGAACTGCATCGCATGTATTACTACGGGCACAACTGGCAGGACAAAAGCAGAGAAGATTTCCGTTTCTGCCAGCGCCTGTGGTTCTGGCTGGGTAGTCACGGGCAGCAGACCATTGAAAACGTATTCGAGCACTCCGCTCTATACCGCAAATCAAAAGGCCCTCATTACGTCGCGCTTACAGTCCGCAACGCCATGAAACGTTGGAACGGGAATTATTACGGGAAAAAATCAGGATTAGTTTCTTAATGCTGCCCGGTTTCCCCCACATATGTGACAGGGTTTCCTTTGCGCGGCATAACATTGCGTGGCGGCAAGCCGTCCGGCGTATCTGCATAGCCTAACACCATGCTTACATAGACCGCTTCACCTTCCTGCAGCCCGAGGGTTTTCAGATACGCAACCATAGCCGGATTATCGTTCAGCCAGTTGATCTGATTGATCCAGCAGCTGCCCAGGTCCAGCGCGTTCGCCATCAACATCATGTTTTCCACGGCGCAGCAGCAGTCAGCCATGTTGTTGCCGTAACCGATGCGGTTGGCCGTCAGCACAAGCACCGGCGCATTATAGTGGAACACATACGTACCCTTTTGGCTGAGTTTTATCGATTTTGCCAGCGACGCATAGGTATCCGGCGTAACTTCCATTTTTGCAAATTCATCACGGGCAATACGCGCAAGGTTTTCCAGCACTGCTGCGTCCTGGATGACGATAAAATGCGTCGTCTGGTTATTGCCGCCGCTTGGGGCGAAGCGTCCTGCCTCAATGACCTGTTCCAGTTTCTCTTTTTCTACTGCTTTTTGCAAAAATTTTCTTGTACTGCGCCGGGTTTTAATCAACGTTAATGCATCCATATTTTAAATCGCCTTTCTTTATCAAATTCTATATTCTTTTGCAGGATATTTTTTTATAGTAATCCTTTTTGAAACTCCTTGCGCTGCTAAAAAATTCTGTCTCCGATTTTGATAAACCATTGTGTTCGGCTTTATCATGAATCATTTCCAACGTGCATATCAGATCAGCTACTTGAAATAATTTATAATCTACAGGCCGTACTTTTCGCATTTCAACATTTGCAAAAAGCGTATTAAAGACCGACGTTATTATTCTCGTAACCTGAGTTTGCCCGTTGTCATAATATACAATAATCTTATCAAACTGTCTCCAATATGATTCATGATTCTGAATCTCTATGGATATGAGCTTGCTCAGCCTGGCATTCTGCTGGACATCATCCGCACATTCCGATTTATTAACTTTTACACAAAAATATTTTATTGGAAGATGTATAGAAAAATAGTAAAGTACGTTAAAGAGATGTTTCCTTTCCTCTACAGTATTATTTTTATACACACCTTCCCGACGTATCAACGGCCCTGTATGTATAGCATGTACAGGATAACCCTGCTGCGCCGCTCTGTCTTCCAGCCCTGTAATTTTATCTGCAATATCATCATCCTGATTATGGAGAACTACCGCAATAAAATAATAAGGACTGTGAACATCATATGGACCAAAGTCACCGCTTTCATCAATAAAACAGCTTAAAATCTTTTCCGGCATCCATTGCATCACCTGCCTTAAAATAAAATAGCGGGGGATTCCCCCGCCTCTCGGTGGACCAGGGTCTTTCGACCAGCCCCAAACCAGCTACGCTGATTCTTAGTTATATTATAACAGAAAACTAAAGATAATCAAGACTTGCTCAGAACTTTTCTGCTTTGTCTTATCTTTTTCATGCATTGACAAACGCCAGGGAACTTGTT
>JAFSPK010000129.1:0-13558 GCA_017443005.1 Acidaminococcaceae bacterium | reverse complement strand
CCTTCAGGCTTCCGGAGATGCCCGTTGCAATCCATTTTACGAAGCCCAGTTTTGCCAGGCCGGTAGCCAGGCTCATCAGACCGCCCATCCATACCAGCGTATCCCACGCGCCTTTTTCGGTGATGATATCATTCCATTCCAACGCGCCGCGCACCAGCATGAAGCCGATGCAGACCAGAGCGATCATGGTAGCGTTCAGGCCGGTGAAAGAAGTGGTAGCCCACATGGCGAGCGCTGCCAGGAACGCGATCAACACGGTGGTTTCCGCGCTGCTCATGGGACCCATCTTCTGCAGCTCGTCTTTTGCCAACTGCGGAGCTTCCGGTGTCTGGGTCAGTTCCGGAGTAGCTAATTTATAAACCAGGTACGGAGTAATGATCAATGCGATGATGCCGGGGAGAATAGTGGCCAGTGCGTAAGTACCCCAGGTGATATCCAGCCCGGTTACGTCTTTGGCCAGCTTTGCTACCAGCAGGTTCGGCGCCACGGAGGTCAGGAACAGGGACGAGGTGATGCAGTCGCATTCGAAAGTGGAGAGCATCAGGTAGTTACCGATTCTCTTGCGGGTGCCGTCATCCGGTTCCGACTGGAACGCAGTGCAGAGGGACCGTACGATCGGATACAGGATGCCGCCGCCGCGGGCCGTGTTGGACGGGGTCGCCGGCGAAACGATAAAGTCGGTGATAGCCAGAGAATAACCAAGTTTCAAAGAGCTTGTGGCAATCTGTGACATGATGACATAAGCGATACGACGGCCCAGGCCGGTTTTGATGAAGCCTTTGGCAAACATGTACGCGCCAACAATCAGCCAGATGGTTGCATTACCGAAGCCGGACAGGGCTTCCGCCGGTTTCAGTACTTTCAGGAACCCGGTGAGACCTACTGCAATCAACGCTACGCCGCCGATTGGAATGGGATGCAGGATAAAGCCGATAATGGTCGCAACAAAGATTGCGAACATATGCCATGCTTCCGGCTTCAGGCCTGCAGGTACCGGCAGGAACCAGAGTACGATACCCACCAGTATGGTGAACATACCCTTTTGAAAGTTTGTCTTCAACATGATAACTATCCCCCTTTTAATTCTTTTTACCGGAAAGGAAATGCACGGAGCGCCAATGTAAAATTTGCGCCTCTTAATCCTTTGTATCTATTATAACTGTAATCACAATATTAGCAAAGACTATTTTTCATTTATTGTACGTTTTTTGTGTTTTGCATTCATTTTTTGTATAGTTTTTACGATTTTTTGCCTGCTTTTAGAAAACGGATTTATGCAATGCCGGATAAACACCACGCTTTGCCTGCTGAAATACTAAAAAGCTGCCGAACGATTATCGACAGCTTTATGATCCCATGAATTCTTCTTTCCGTTATATACGATTATTCCCCATCCGGCGCTTCCGTTTTCAGTTCCGCAAACTTGGCGGCCATGGTAGGATTGCCACGCACCAGTTTCTTGATGGTGATGTCCTGCAGTTTATTGTCGGCAAGCTTCAGATGGCTGACGGTCAGCTGCAGTTCTTTTTTGATCTTTTCCAGATTTTTAATGGTTTTATCAATGTCATTGATGGCATCCTCAAAATTTTTATCCGCCAGCCTGCAGTCGCGGTCAAATTTTTCTTTAAACCCGTTAAGCTTTTCTTCAAAATTCGTAATATCGATATTCTGATTCTGAACGACTGCCAGTTCTTTGCGATACTTCAGCGAATTCCGCGCCGCATTCCGCAGCAGCGTGATGATGGGAATGAAGAACTGGGGCCGCACCACATACATTTTTTCATATTTATAGGATACGTCCACGATGCCGTTGTTATACAAATCGTTTTCCGGTTCCAGCAACGTCACCAAAACGGCATACTCGCATTTCTTCTCTTTCCTGTCTTTGTCCAGCTCTTTGAAGAAATCTTCATTTTTGTGTTTGGTGGCCGTGGTATCCATCTCGTTCTTCATTTCAAACATAATGGAAATAAATTCCACGCCCTCTTCGGTTTCCCGGAAAATGAAGTCTCCTTTGCTCCCCGATTCGCTAATTTTATTGTCCTTCTCAAAAGTTGCGTTCTGGAATCCTACGGGACGCATTTTGTCAAATTCATTTTTGCAGAACACTTCCAGGCTCTCGCCAATCATTTTTGTGGACTGCTTTGCCTTGAAATCTTTGTAGCGCTCAATCTCCTCATCTTTGAATTTGAGTTGCTGCTCATAGCTTGCTTTCAGATTGTTTTGCGCCAGTTCTGCTTCTTTTGTTTTGCTGTCTATCTGGCCTTTCAGCTGCTCGATTTCAATCACTTTTTGATTGAGCTCATCGGCTTTTTCAGCAACAGCTTTCTGTACGGCAAGATCCTGCTCGGTTTTATTGGCTTGAATCTGTGCTGCCAGTCCCGCAATTTGCTTTTCTTTATCAGCCACCGCATTTTTAACCGCCAGTTCATTTTCTGTTGTTTTTGTAACAAGCTGCGCCTTCAATGAAGAAATTTCTGCAGTTTTCTCCGAAATTACCTGCTGTAACTCTTTCGTCACCGCCGCTTCCGCAATTTTCACCGCGTCCAGTTTGCTTTGCTCAAAAGCCTGCTCCCGTTCATGCAATGCAGTCACAAATTCCTGGTCACGCAGCTGCATACGGATTGATTTATATTCTTCTTCGCTGATTGTAAATGTCGCATGACATTTAGGACAGGATATTTCCGCCATTTTTGTTCCTCCTAATTCAATTCTCCGTAACCTTTTGCCGTTGCAAAGATTTTTTGTTTTTTATTACATGACAAAATTTCTATAACTTCATTTTTTTGGTAGTTATAGAAATTTTAATTGAAAACACGCTACCGGTTCCGATCCCCGGTCGATGTAATCGCCCAAATATACAGGCAGTTCTTCCTGTGGATTGGACTTTACTTTTTTCAGCAGCGCTTTCATCTTTTTAAATTCGCCGCGAATGTCGCCAATGGCAAGGATACGTTTGAACTGCATAATAAGATAAGCCACCTGCATCCTTTCTGGCGTGGTAAGGCGCACTTCCCCAGACATAGACGCACAACTTTTCCTTTTCAATCTCCCACCAACACATACTTCGCCGAGCGTGTATTGCCTTCTTTAACAATCATGTTCGCTTTCAGCATTTTTCTGATTAAATATTGTGCTTGTATTCTGTTCAATCCAAGAAGTTCCTGCACATCGCCAATGGTAACGTAGCCCTGAGTCTCAATCAGCTTGTGCACCAGTTCCGGATTTTTCACATTGTCTATTTTGGTCTGCCGTACATAAGCAACGGACTGCCCCGTTGCTTTGTAAATCCTTGCGCTCAGAAGATAATTTTTATTCCTGCTTGTACCGGTTTCATCCATCAGGCCCCATTCAATTAATTTTTCCAAGGAAGCTTTGACTTTTGCTTCCGGAATGCACGTGACCTCTGTGAGTTCTGAAACAGTTAGTTTTTTGTTCGTTCGCAATGCAGATAGAATTAGCAATTGGTTGATGGAAAAAGGTTGCGGCAGCTTGCTCTGTTCTTCACGCAACATGCGGCAAAAGGGAATATCCGGCAACGAACGTGGTATAAAAACAGTAACAGAGTCTTCATTGGAAAGAGAGTAATCCGGCAAGGACCTTCCGTAAAGAATGGAACCTTCAAAGATACGGTCAATGCCGCGGCCGGTACGTTCTGCCAGGCCTATACGTTTTAATGCGTCTGCCAGCAACGGATTACGGCCATGAGGGTCAGCCGTTATTAACGTTTTTAATGTTATGCCGCTAATAAAAGCTCCCGGATTGCTAATGGTCAGGCCTTCGTCATCTACAAGTACACGCGTCATCTGCAACACAGAGTAATCCCGATGACAGAACGCGTTGATCAGCGCTTCGCGAAAAGCGCGATGATCAAATTCCGGTATTGGGATGCGGAACAGCCCCATTTCCATTTCACGTTCCGGATTCCATGGCTTTAGCATCTGCTCAAAAAACTCAAAGGTTGCAATGAGGGGACGATGTGACAGTTCATTCACTCTCACCTCCGTTCCCTGAATCACCTGGAATGCCGCTTGCGCCGTCGGAAGATTTTTTGCCAAGCTCCCTTGTTTCCCAACCAGTAACAGTCCCGTCACTGTCGGATACGTCGTGCCTCCTATTTCCGTTACCATACCTAACGCTTTGAACAAATCCTCTTCTGTCAGTTCCAGCAACGGCTTCTCGCCGCCGCGCGTAGCAATAATATGTTTCAGCCTCTCTACTTCTGCAACATCAAAATCATTCGTCACAGACGTTTCAGGAAGAGCCTGACTGGAAAAATCCAGCTTCCCAAGATCAGCCAAACGGCTGTTATATTCATAAGGAAACATGGGTACTGTTTCCGGCGCGCCATTTACCAACAATCGGCGTTTCATCACTTTGCCGGCAGATGTTGCGATGATGCTTTGTGCTTTGGGGACTTCGATCAACAACACCGGGCTGCCATCTGCCTCTGCTATTTCTGCACGTACAGGCAGGGACGGGCGGGTTTTATTGGCAACCATTATCGTCATTTTCAGAACATCGCTATGGTTGGGATGAAGACCGGTAACGCGACCGTCGTCCTCTACGCCAAGATACAACATTCCGCCCTCTGTGTTGGCAAAGCCCACAACGGTATCAACAATGTCATTATCCGGCAGGCATTTTAAATCGCTTTTGAATTCAACACGTAGGGATTCATTTTTAGGCAACCTATCCACGGCACAACTCCTTTTACAACAATTATTATAATTGTATTAATGTAAAACATGTTTATGTTAATATATTACAATAATTTTATAATAATTGCAATATTCAATTTTACTAGAATACTTATCGTAATAATAAAAAACGCTCAATTCAGCATAAAAACTGTATTTGAGCGTTATATAACAATTATAATAAACGTTTCTCTACTCACCTGGTCGTATTTACGACTAACTTAGAACCGCCAACCCGCATGGATGCCGGCGTCTAGTTCCCCTCACTCTTATGTCTATAAAGGCAGAATCCTTTCCACGCTGGCCATGTGCAGGATGATATACTTGTGGAAATTTTACCCGCTTCACAAAAACATCACCATATAATGCGGCAACGTTTCCTTAGCACCGTCTTTTCCGTTTCGTCCGCCCGGAATCAGCGTAACGCCCGACATATACGCAGTCAGGCGCCTTTAATAAGCAGGCATTTTTTAATTCGATCTTTCTCTGGTTTTTCCACTCCAACAGTTTATCGTAAATCTTTCGACGTAGCAGCATAATATCACCCTTCCGTACATGCTTCTGCATTACTTCTGATTATAGTATGCATAAAATAAGGGTGCTGTTTTGGCAAAAACTGCATAAAAATCTAATCAAGATGCCTCCGGCGGAAAATTCCACTTGCCTTTAAAATCTCCGTATCCTTTTGTCGTAGCAAAGATTTTTTGTGTTTTGTCAAATGAGTCGCAGATTACCGCGGCCACAACACGTGTTGTTTTCATTCTGTCATATTCTTTCATTTTTTTTATGTTGGCCAAGGATTCTAACATGTTAAAAACGTTTTTAAAAATCTCTGATAAATTTTTAACGCGTTAGAGTTCGTTTTTACGTGTTAAAATGTAAGAGTAATTCTGTAAACTCATTTGGGGATTTTCAATGACTAAATTTCTATAACTTCATTTTTTTGGCAGTTATAGAAATTATAATTGGAAACACGCTACCGGTTCCGATCCCCGGTCGATGTAGTCGCCCAGATACACAAGCAGTTCTTCCTGCGGATTAAACTTTACTTTTTTCAGCAGCGCTTTCAGCTTTTTGAATTCTCCGTAAATGTCGCCAATAGCAAGGTTGCGCTTGTAATGCATCGAAGTCTCTGGCACCATTTCATTATTTCAACAAACTTTTCTTTTTACAGAGCTAAACATTATCAAATGGTCTGTTGCAGTGATAAATTATTTTTTCAGGGTAAAAATGCAAATCTGAAGTAAAGTAAACCACGGTTCTTCACCTAATCTTTATTGTTTTGTTACGTTTCTTCAAAAAACTTCACAATACTTTCCAAACTCACCGGCCTGAAATCATTGGCATCCACACCCACATCAAACTGGCGGCGATTATTTGCCCGATTCAGCAAATTGTATCCTAAATGGTTATGGCTGTGCCCATGCAGATTATAGGAACCGTGCGAGTCCTTATTCCAACTCAGAAACGGATAGTGGCACAGCACGAAGGTCCGTCCCTGCCAGTGCAGTTCGTGGTACATCTTTACCCACTCGATGCCGCAGGCCGCCGGATCGAACTGCTTCTCCCGGGCAAAATAATCGTGGTTGCCCATGAGCAGGTACTTGCGTCCCTTTAACCGGGCAATGATTTCCGTCGCCCGGCCGGGACGCACCATGGTCACATCGCCCAAAATGTAGACCTCATCGTTCCCATGTACTATTTTGTTCCAGTTCCCTATCAGCGCCTCATTCATTTCCTCCACGGTCTCAAATGGACGGTAAGTATATACAATGGCATTCTTATGCCAAAAATGTAAATCAGAAGTAAAGTAAATCAAGTTGCACACCTTCTTTCATAAAAATCCTACGCCTGCCAGAATTTTCCTGTCAGCACATCCACACAGCTTAATTTGCCGCCTTCCATGAACGTACCGGTATCACACATGATGATATTATTATCCAAAAATTGCGGCGTTGTGGGCGGCTGACCATCCGTCCAGTGTTTCCGTTTCAGCTCCTGCACCGGGGTATGGCCTATCACAATCGTTCCAACTCTGCCATCGTACAGTTCAAAAAAGCCTTCCCGCATCCAGAGCAGATCGCCTTCCCTCTGCCTGTCCAATGGAATAAAAGGCTGGATACCAGCATGACAGAAATAAAATTTATCAACCTGATAATGATTGGACAGCATACGCATCCAGCGCAAACGTTTTTGTAACTCCGGTCGTTTCAGCTTTTTAAACTGCCGCTTCGTTTTATCGCCGCCATTATCCAGCCAAACGTGTGCCATTTCATAATCTAAACCATCCATCATGAAGCTCCTACTCTGTTCCTTGTAACGGTAATAGTTCAGGCACATCACTTCATGATTGCCAATCAGAGGAACGACCCGCCCAGGATGTGTAATACTCAACGCTTTTACATAATCCAGACACTCCAACGGTTGTGAGCCGCGGTCAATGTAATCCCCAAGAAAAATCAGCAAATCTTCTGCAGGATTGAATTGGATTTTTTTCATTAAAGTTATTAACTTTTCATACATGCCGTGAACATCACCTACGGCAAGGATACGTTTATATTCCATAATTATTTCTACCAAAAAAACACTATTCAGATATATTTGCACATTTCAGCACAACCTGTTAAGCAAACTATTTCTTCCAAATGGAATTTTTCCTCATTTACATTTTCAAAAAATACATTTCCCCATTGGCAGTAGTTTTGTACTCTTCCAGATCACGATACAGCTCCATTTTTTTATGATAGCTCAGATTTCTGAAGCTCCTGTCTCTAAACTCTGATTCCAGCGCCCGCATGAACTGGCCGTGAGTAAACATCAAAATGTTTTTTGCATCTGTATCTTTTAGCTTTTTCAGCACAACATCAATTCGCTGCACAAATTGAGAAAAACTTTCCGCCTCTTCCCCGTCAACATAGTACGGATTGGCAGCCTTCCAGTATGCCGCCACTCTTTCTTTGCGTTCTTCCACAGTTGTGCCTGCACAGGAAGCCGGTGATAAGTAGGTAAACTCCCGCACCTCCGGCCATCGCTCCACTTTAACCTGCGGGAAATGTTTTATTGTTGGTTCGGCAGTCTGCCGCGCCCGTAAATATGGGGAAACAATAATCAAATCCGGTGTAATCGTCAATTTTTCAGCAATTTGTTCTGCCTGCTGTCTGCCTTTTTCAGTCAGCGGAATGCTCGCTGGATCGGATGTAGGCAGTCCGACGTTTGCTTCACTTTCCCCATGACGGATCAGTACAACTTTTTTATTGATGTCTTCCAGCAGCTTTTTCTGGAATTGTTCAAGCAACTTGATTTCCTGAGCGGAATAATATTCCTCAAATCCTTTAATACTGAACGTAACCGGATCGCTTAGCAAAAACCGGAGAGCCCCATTAAAATCATGCGCATGCTCATGATAGTCCTGATTGCCAATCCAAAACGGGAAAAACAAACCGCCTTTCACATACTCGCTCACTACATAATCCAGCGGGCCTTCCTCTACAGGGTAAAACAATCCTCCCTTTTCCCGGTCTTTCAATCTCACGCGCCATAAATTTTTCTTTTTATCATAATACGGTATTGTTTTCTGCATAATAATCACCTTAACACCGTTTCCCGGTTCACTCTCATTACAAAATCCTCAATCTGTTCCCAGTCAGGCTTGTCCGGAAGAACCGTGTTTTCAGACGCATAGAGGAACTTTTTTTCCAGATTATCGACCAACTCGAAAAATTCCTGCTTAAACGTATGATCGTTATTCTGGAATTTTCCATTCCGGATATCCATCAAAAGATTATGCTCTTTGTCACGGTATGTCCGCATCTTCCCGGTCTCCAGCAGTTCAGTGCCAGTAAAATACAGACGGACCAGATGCATTGCATGCTTGTTCAGATGCCTGTCGTCCTTTTTCCGGTTCCTGTGGTTCAACTTTTCATACTCCCGGATCACCGAGACCATCTCTGAGAGCATCCCATGGGCCTGTTTGAGCGGATACCCTTTTACTTCTATATCTGTCAAAACTGAATTCCCTTTGATAGCCAAACCGCGGCTATGGACAGGCATCTTGCATAAAATCCCAATTATAATGTACTACTATTTTACCTGTTATCCCTTGCAAAAACAATATTTGGCGTGTACCAAAATCAAAGATGGATAAGAGCGGAAAGCCCCGCACAGATTTCCCGCCCTTATGACCGCTAATTACGAAATTATTTCGTTTCCACTTCTTCCGGATCGTTGCTGCGATTACGAAAAAGGAATTCTTTAATTTTCTTTTCTTCTTCATCGCTGACCCAAAAGGTCTTGTGCCGGCGTACCACTTGAGATGGTTTTCGTCCCGCGCGGGGCCGCCAGCCGCCCCGTTTTCTTTTTCCTTCCCGCTTACTTTTTTTATCGTTAACCAAGGGCGCCTCCTCTTTTTACACAGCTCTTATTCAGTTTCCGTAACTGAGGCGGACGTTTGCTTTTAATGTCGCATCCCCGCAATAGACATTCTGTAGGTTCCGCAGTACCGGAAAGCACATACATTGTCGGAGACAAAAGGTCATTGAAAATATTGGCGAGACCTCGCGCACCGGTTTTTCTTTCTACCGCCATACGGGCAATCTCCCTGAACGCAGCATTGTCAAGAATCAGTCTGTGCCCCATATTTTCAAAACGTTCCTGATACTCAAAGAATACAGACGTTTTGGATTCTTTCATAATTTTTATAATGTTGGCAACAGACAGCGCCCTGTAATTGACCCGGATAGCGATGCGTCCGGCCAACTCACGCAGGATGCCGTATTCAATCATGTCTTCAAGGTTAGGTGTGAGATCCGTACCAGGAGGCAATTCTTCTTTTTCAGTGGAATCGGTTTTGTTGGCAACCGATTTGATTTCCGCAGTGAAACCGATACCACCAGTAACATTTTCCTTGGTCTCGGCTACCTTGTCTTCTTCCTTCTGCCTTGCCAGTAAAAGCCGACGGCGGGTAATTCTTTCCATACCATCGAAGGCGCCAAGGAAAACAAACATTACGCTACCGGTATCTACCTTTAGCTCATAACCGCCGTCATCTCCATCCCCGGTATTATGATTTTTAAGTTTTACGCTTCCTGCGGGATACTCGGTCCCCTCTGTCATTTTCAAAAGCGCAGCCTGATAATCCCTGCAAAAAATTACTGTATTCCCCTGCTCAATAATACGCATCTTGTCAAATTCGTCCAGCAGAATGATACCATTTGACGCCATGCGGCAGACTTCCCTGAAATCTTCTTCCGTGCGGGGCATGTGATGCAGCTTACGGTAAAGGTCTAATGCTTCTTTACATAAGTCCCGGATCAACCAGGTCAGGTCTTTTTCTCCTTTCCAGCTGTCGTTTGGCGTATAATCCGGCGCATTGCGCATGATGACCGGTATTCCCAGCTTTTCTTCCAGCCGTTGCAGAACGCGGAAGGTCTCCGTCTTGCCGCAACCGGTAGGCCCAGCCAGTAACACGTTGTCCTTGCGGATACGGGAATCTTTGTTATGTTCATGTGCGAAAATACGGTACAGATGGGAAGACACAGCCATAGCAATGCGCCGCGCTCCTTCATCCTGCCCCAGAACATAACCGTCGAGTTCAGCCTTCAGTACAGCTGCGTTAAAGTATTTTCTTTCTGTCATTTCTATGCTCCTCCCTTCTTTTTTACGGCCTCTTGTCCACTATGGTGTCGATGATGCCGTAGTCCAACGCTTCGCAGGCAGTCAAATAGGTATCACGGTCAGTATCTGCTACTATTTTTTCCCTGGCCTGCCCCGTGTGAAGCATGATTACCTTGTACATCTCTTCGCGGATGCGCAAAATGTGTTTTGCATGGATCTCTATATCCGAAGCCTGTCCCATAGTACCACCCAAAGGCTGGTGGATCAGAACCTCGGAATGTGAAAGAGCAAAGCGTTTTCCTTTGGTTCCCGCCATCAGAAGAACAGAAGCCATGCTGGCCGCCATGCCGACACAGATAGTAGCCACATCCGGCTTGATAAACTGCATAGTATCGTAAATAGCCATGCCGGCTGTTACACTGCCGCCCGGACTGTTAATGTACAAGTTGATATCCTTGTCCGGATCCTGCGATTCCAAAAACAACATCTGCGCAATGACTATATTAGCAACAGCGTCATCAATTTCCCCAATCAGGAAAATAATCCGGTCATTGAGAAGTCTTGAAAAAATATCATAGCATCGTTCCCCGTGGGAATTATTTTCAATTACATTAGGTACATAAAACATATCCTCATTCTCCTTTCGCAAACTGAAATTTCAATATCAATATAAATCATATTGCGGACACGCTCTTGCAATTTTCTCAGAAGAGTTTGGAAGCGTTTGAAACATCGTCAAATCTTTTCCAGGAATTCTTACAAGGCGCGCCGCAAAATTTTAAGAAATCAAAACCAAATTGTCAGCTTGCCTTTATGGGCAAAAGCTTTGGAGCCTTACCGGCAGTGAAGCATTCCGGTTGCAGGCGCAGCGTCATGCGTTTGCGGTTGCCTGCCAGCCGGAACATGACAGGCGTTATCGCCTTTTCCAAAATACTGGCAAGTGCGTGAGCGCCCATTTCCTGTTCCAGCGCTTTGTCCGCCACAGTTTCCAGTACTTGAACCGGAATTTGCAGCGTAACGTTGTGCATGCGCAGCATTTTTTGATACTGCTGCGCAGGGGAAGCATCGGAGTGAGCCAGGATGTTTACCAAATCGCTGCGGCTCGGCGCCTTCGTCCGGCAGACAGAAGTGACATGTTCCAGCATTTCCATCGGAACGCCCCACTCCTTTAAATCTGCCAATACAGCTTCCGGCATGTCACGCATGGAAAACAGATTGTGGTTCAAGGGCCTCTCCCTGTCCCGGCAGCGAATCAGCTCTTCATCGCTGATCATGATGGCGTTTCCATCCGCATCCTGCTTTAAGATACTTTTGACTACGATAAATGTCTGCAGCTTTGTCAGCCCCAGAGCAATCGGTTGTTCTGCGTCTTTTACATGCAGAACCAAAATTGAATCAAATTCTCTTTCCTCCGCCGTTTCCATCCCGGTGTCGTTCTGAATTGCGGGTACGTTGGTAGCGGTTTCCATTTTTTCCATGCTATCGCATCCTTTCTCTTCACTGAATGAATCGGTAAAACGGATTGTCTGTGTCCACCTTTCGGCGAGGTCTTTCTGTAGGCAGGGAAATCCCCGCCAGGCTCTTTTCAGTTTTCAAGGTTCAATCTAGTATAATAACGATAGTTAAATTCTATATTTATAGAATTTTATTATCATCGAAAATTATATTAGCATGATTCCATGTCCTTGTCAACACATTTTAGCCTTTTTTTATAGTTTTTTTTACAAATTCATCTTTACTTATTCTTTTTACATGATATAATACAGACAAGGAGGTACTTTACCATGCCAACAAGAACTGAAATAAAGGAAATAGAAGAAATCCGGGATCCCTACCCTAAAGACTTTGCAGGAAGACTGCGCGCTTTCCGCAAAAAGCTGAAGATCAAACAGACTGAATTTGCCGAAATGCTACATATTGACATTCAGAAATGCAGACGATATGAAAGCATAGGCACAGAGCCGGATGTAGAAACTTTAAAGAAAATGGCTTCCATATTAAAGATTACTGTAGACGAATTGGTAGGTTACAAACCGGCTGCTATTAATATCGCGACAGATATTTTGGATAAATCAGGTATCGTCTTCAAAAAAGTTGAAGACGAAGACGCCTATATTTTGTACCGTTATAAAACCGACGATGAAATCGGACATCCGGACTTGAACGACTTGCCATATTTTGTCTGTTTTTCCAAAGAAAATAATATATTGAGTCCCGCTGATGCCTTACTGTCTGTAAAAGATAGCCGAACTGATGACTTGTGTATTTTCTTCGGACCAGAAAGATCCGAGGATAATAAAATCGATATAAATGAATTTCTTAATTACATAGTAGAAACGAAGCTTTCTACTGCTAAACTCAAAATCTGCGTGTTCGAAGCCAAGCGGCGAACAGATTCCATCATCAAAACAGCGCTGAACGAGACTTATGCAGCATTCTATCCAACCGTTTTTCGGAATTATGTGAATGATGAAAAATATTCCATTTCGAGCGTGGAAATAAGGGATATTTTACCAGAAATATTCCCGGAACGCCTTCGCGCATTGCGCGAAGGCTGTCACTTCAGCCAATCAGAAATGGCAGATGAAGTGGGACTGAGCCTGCAAACCTACAACCGCTACGAAACAAAAAACGCACAACCAAGCATTGACATGTTGAAACGGTTAGCCTTAAAATTAGGCGTATCAGTCAATGTTCTGACAGGTTTTAAACTTGATTATCTCAACGAAGCATTGTTTTTTTTGGAAAAAGTTCATATTAAATGCTCGCTTGATAAAGAAACCCAATTGTATTACGTCGAAGCGCCAGACAAGGAAAATGCTAAAAAATTGAATGCAAAAGCTTTGCACTTTTGCACCTACCAGGCCAAGCATGATGTCGACCTAAAAATCAAAGATGATTTAAAGAATATTTTTGATGAAACTTTTACCCCCATCTTTTGGGAACTGGTTAATAACCATCAAAATCTTAAGCTTGAAACGATCATTGACGAAAACGATTACGAACCTTACTTATACGAACTGGACTTAATGAACAAACCAGTTTTTTCCGAAAAAGATACCAACGAAGATCCGGACGACTAATCTCTCTTCATTTTTTCTTCTTAACCTGGATTCCCGCGAATCCACACTATCCCAATACTTATAAATTAGGTTCAAACTATTGAAAATACTGGATTTGTTGTCTTTCCTCTTGCCTTTTTGCACATAGTGTGGTATAATTTAACCACACTATGGAGGTGCAAT
>JAFSPK010000128.1:0-6165 GCA_017443005.1 Acidaminococcaceae bacterium | reverse complement strand
GTGTAAAATCCGTTCAATCAGGTACTTGCAAAGCTCTTTGTTCTTCAGCACCTCCTGAAATACGTAATTATTGGCAAACGTTAACGAATCCCAGTCAATTGTTTTCAAACTTTACCTCTTTCCGACCGGGGCATTGTTTCCATTTATATTGTATCGCGATTCGTATAAGGGTGCAAGGGAATGTGTGACGGTTTTATGAACATTGTGCTATCTCCGACCGGGAAACTCAAAGCCTCCACACTTTTACAGTTTGACAGTTATACCTTACGACTTCGCCTGTACAGACATATAAACTGTCTATCCATTATATATTAACTTTATATTATTAAGAAAGGTGGAGGAAAACATAGCATCCTTCGAAAATTTAAATGATACCTTCTTTCTTTAACCTCTCTACCGCCGCTTCCATTGTCTGCATACCATATTGTCTTCCGGTCTGAATAAACGATTCCATCTGCTGCGTCTTTCCTTCCCGGATCAGGTTGCGCAACGCCGGCGTTACAATCATAATCTCAAACGCCGCCGTTCGTGCGCCCTGTTTATCAGGCAAAAGCTGCTGAGAAACTACAGCTTGCAAACTACCGGCAAGCTGGACACGTATCTGCCTTTGCTGCTGTTCCGGAAACACATCTATCATACGGTTCACCGTTTCCGCCGCACTTCGGGTATGAAGGGTAGCAAATACAAGATGACCGGTTTCCGCTGCCGTTACGGCAATAGCAATTGTTTCCAGGTCGCGAAGTTCTCCAACGGCGATTACATCAGGATCTTCCCGAAGTGCCGATTTTAGCCCGGAGGCGAAACTCTGCGTGTCGCTGCCGACTTCCCGCTGATGGATCAGGCTTTTGGCAGAAACAAACTTATACTCAACTGGGTCTTCTAACGTAATTATATGTACTGCCCTCGTTTGGTTGATTTCATTTAAAACCGAAGCCAGTGTCGTACTTTTCCCAGAACCGGTTACTCCAGTAATCAGTACCAATCCATTTTGCAGCTTGGAAAAATTCCGTATCGCTTCCGGCAGATCTAATGCATCACAGGTAGGAGCTGTTTTTGGGATAATACGGATCGCAGCATTAAAGCCGTCTGTACTTTGATACAGATTAATGCGGAAACGTTGACCGGAAGATGTCTCATACGCAAAATCACACTCCCCCTTGTCCTTCAGCTTATCTTTTTGTTTTTCCGGTATGATTTCTTCAAAAAGAGAATATATGCTTTTTCCCTTATCCAAAAAAAGATTTTGCGATTCTGCCACTGCAAAATGTGTGAAGCTATCCACCCCCACATAACCAGTTTCTTCATACTGTCCATTTTCTCTTTTCAGATTCCTGTCCACCAAACTTGCGCTCAATACATGCAACATACCAGCAACGCGAACCATAATCGGTTTTCCTTCGCTGATGTGTAAATCGGATGCTTTCAGTTCCACTGCCCGAAGCAACAGCGTATCAATCACAGAACCCATGTTGCACCCCCAACACACAAACCAATTCCTGTACCGACGTGAATCCCGCTTTCACTTTTTGCATGCCGTCCTCTTCCAACGAATGAAGACCGGGATATTCTGCTTTTGCCGCTTCCCAAAGTTCCTGTTCTGAGACGCGACGGATAATTTTATTTTTTAAAGCCGTGTTCACCGGCAACACCTCATGGACTGCCATGCGTCCCCGGTAACCGGAATGGCGACAGATTTCACAGCCTGCCGGACGATACAGTGTAAGATTGTTTTGCCTCTTAGATTCATCTCCGTTCTTTTCCGTATCGATGGTATTCTGGAGCAATTTCCATTCCCACATACTTTCATCCACCGTGTATTCCTTTTTGCAATCAGGGCATAACCTCCGCACCAGGCGCTGGGCAACAATCCCCCGCAGTGCGGACGCCACCAGAAACGGTTCGATTCCCATATCCAGCAAACGTGTAACTGCCCCTGCCGCAGTATTTGTATGCAACGTGCTGAACACCAGATGACCGGTCAGGGCAGCCTGAATAGAAATCTCCGCCGTTTCCCGATCGCGGATTTCCCCAATCATAATAATATTGGGGTCTTGCCGTAAAATGGAACGCAATCCACTGGCAAAGGTCAAGCCAGACTTCGTATTGACCGCTACCTGGTTCAACCCTTCCATACAATATTCCACCGGGTCTTCAACGGTAACAATATTCCGTTCCGGCCGGTTCAGTTCCTGCAGTGTCGCATACAATGTTGTCGTTTTGCCGCTGCCGGTAGGCCCCGTGACTAAAACCAGGCCGTATGACGATTTATACATGTCCCGATACAATGTCAGATTATTCGTTGTAAAGTCCATACTTTCCAGCTGCAGCTGGCTCGTATCCGAATCCAGTACACGTATAACAATCTTTTCTCCCAGCACGGTAGGCAGAGAAGAAACACGCAGATCCACTTTCTTATTCTCATGCGTGACCTGCGCCCTGCCGTCCTGAGGCTTCCGCTTTTCCGCGATGTCCATGCCTGCCATCAGTTTCACACAGGAAACCAGGGCGGTATGACGTTCCATGGGCAACCTTTGCACCTGCTGCAGTACACCATCAATTCGGTACCGAATCCGGTCATATTCCGTTCCCGGTTCCAGATGGATATCACTTGTCCCTGACAACAGTCCTTCTGTGATGATAGAATCCAGCAAGCGCAAAATTGGTGCATCCTCCATTTTCAATTGGTATTGTAGCAATAAAACCATCTCCTTTGTATTTTTCTATCAAACATTGTAATACAGGGTTTCCAACAATGAAAGGACTCTTTTCAGCAAGCTTTGAAATTCTTGTGAACTTTATAACGCAAACGCCGTAAGTTTTCCTGTTTTTGCCAAAAAGGACGCTATTTCGTAAAATATTTATGAACTTTTATTCAATCGCTTTTCTTTTTGCATGGGCAGCGCTATAATGTTCTTACTGTTTGAAAAGCCATAACAATACAGACATTGCGTGCGTACCTTAAGGAGGATGCGCATGCGCAATTTTTATCACTTTGATAAATCAGTTTTTGGAAAGATTATGGTCCTTTTGGCTTTTTCTTTTTTTGCATTTGGATGCCATACCGGGATGGAGCCGGTCTTGGCTCCGCAAACCACGGTAAAAAAAGAAGAAGCCAGTCGGATTTCAAAAGAATCGATTCAAAACAATACGGAAACAAATACAAATCTTAAATCAGTAAATAAACAAAAAAGGCCGGAGACATCGTTACAACGTGATGCCTCTGGCTTTTTATTGTCTGAAAACAAGTCCGCAAAGAATCCAATTCCTTTTCCCGATCATACAAAGAAGACTTCCACAGCACAACGGCACACACAACGTGATCCTTTCGCCCTTCCGATGATATTTCAAGAACCAAAACCAGCTATACCGGAACCACCATTTTCAATGTCCGGACAACAAACTGTTTCCAATCCATTGGATAAAAAACGAAGAACCCCCTTCCCGGGACATAATCAACTGGCGATTTCTATCAATCCACAGAATCCCTGCATCACAGGAATCTTTGATAACGGAAAAGAAAAATATGTGCTGTTGCGCTGGCATCAGATACAGGGAGTTTTCCGCTGTGGCGAAAAATTGGGAAACGGATATTACGTAAAAGAAATCACTCGCTCATCTGTCGTACTTTGCCCACAACAAAACCCTTGCGATACAAAATCAATCACGTTACCCTTACATTAAGTAATGAACTGCTGGCAGACGTGTTTGTGCGCCTTCTAATAACAGTAATGCATGTAACCTTTGTTCCCTTATCAACAATTCACAACAAGGAGGATTCCATTCATTGAAATCTATACAAGTTTTGCAAAAAAGACTAACCTGTTTCGTTATGGTTATACTATTAATTGCTTTTTCGACTATTTGCAGCGCCTCTCCGGCAATTTCCCTGTCTGTTAAAAACGCGACACTTCCGGAAATTGCTGCGGCACTGGCTAAAATGTCCGGCCAAAATATCGTAGCCGGCACAACAACAACCGAACCGATCACGTTGCAGTTAAATAATGTTTCCCTTACCACTGCACTTGATATACTGGCGGCAACGCAGGGACTCACCTATGCAGAGAAGAACGGCGTAATCCTGATTACCAGAGAAGAAACCGCAAAGAAACAGGCTGCCGGTTTTTATACTTTTCCTCTGAATTACTCTAAAGCAGAAGAGATTCAGAAATCGTTGTCCGCTATTCTGACCAGCGGAAAACTGGCAGCCGAACCCGCAAGTAACAGTCTCCTTTTCAATGGCAGTCCGACAGAAGCCCGTATAATCAAAGAGGCATTGCAAACGCTTGACACTGCGACGCAACAGGTCACATTAGAGGCTAAAATCCTTTCCATTGAAAAATCAGAAGAGAAAAACCTGGGACTGCAGTGGAGCTGGGATACACTGCCCCAATATACTGCCAACCCTAAAAACAAAGATAATGATTCAAAGGCAACCGGACATGCGTCCGGTTCTTCGCACTATGGTCACCTCCGACTTGGGAAACATACTCAGGCTGTTTTCTGTTACACGGCAACACTGAACGCCCTGATTGCAAGCGGAAAAGCAAAAGTGCTGGCCACCCCTTCCCTTATTACCATTCCGGGAAAAGAGGCCAGCATCTTTATTGGAAGTCACATTCCGGTTGTCACCGAAAAACATAACAATGGAGAGTCCACTTATTCAACTGAATACGTCGATGCAGGTATCAAATTAACGTACACCCCGGTCGTCAGTCGGGACGGTTATATCACATCTTCCGTACACACAGAGGTCAGCACACCGACCCTGATCAGTGAATTGAAAAACTACCGTATAAACAGCCGCACCGCCGATACCAACGTACGGATGCGAAACGGAGAAACGCTTGTCATCGGCGGCCTCATCAGTGAAGAAGAACAAAAGCAACTGCAGCAGATTCCTTTCTTATCGAAGATTCCTTTGCTAGGCGCACTGTTCAAAAACCATTATAACAGCAAAAGCCGAACAGAAGTCATTATGCTCCTGACCCCTTACCTAACGGAAGCAGGGCGATTGCCCGCAATTTACGACGAAACCCTACTCCCTGTACTCAAATCCGCTGCTGTTCCGTAAAATCTTCTGCAGCACCCGTTCCTTTTCCGCGCCTTCCAGCACCACCGGCTGGTAGTTGTTGCAGTAGCTTACGCCGGAAACGGAAACCGGGATGATGGAAATGTTGTCGTCCGGCTGCAGTTCGTGGTTCACAAAGGTAAAGGTCTGCTGGAAGATCATGCTGTCCTTGTCCTCCGGGTCGGTGTTGCCGCCGAAGCAGAAGTTGCCCATGGAGTACAGGATATATTTTCCTTTGTATTTTTCAATCCCCTGCAGCACGTGGGGATGACTGCCCAGCACCAGGTCCGCGCCCTGGTCCACCAGATAATGGGCCATGTTGATCTGTGCGTAGTTCTGCGCGTATTCATATTCTGTGCCCCAGTGCATGGAGGCAATGATCAGGTCGCAGTTCCGGCTCTTCAGGTAGGCTAGCGCGTTGTCAATTTCGTGATAATACTGGCAGCCGTAATCCAGCAGGGAAAAGAAACCGATTTTTACCCCGCGGATTTCCTGCACCCCATAGGCGCCGTGGCCGAAGTGCAGGATGCCGGCGCTGTCCAGGGCCGCCAGGGTATCCTGATACCCTGTTTCGCCGAAGTCGTAGGTGTGGTTGTTGCCCAGGCTGACCGCTTCCACACAGCCCTGCGTCAGTACGTTCTTATAGGATTCCGGAGCCGAAAAATTAAAGGTCTTCTCCATTTTTACCGGATGGGTGGTTAAGGCGGATTCCAGGTTGGCGATAGTAAGGTCGTCTTCCCGGAACACCTCCCGTACCTTGGCCAGATAATAGCCGTAATCGCCTCCGTTGTTTTCCAGATAAGTGTCGAACCGGTTTCCCCGGGGGAACCGGTCATCCCAGCCGATGGTGCAGTCGCCCACGGCGGAAATTTTGACAGAGTGACGGATCAGTTTCGGCGCAGCCGGTTTGGCCGGTTCCGCAGTCGTCGCGACGTTCCCCCGGGACTGGGCCGTCTGCTTTTCAACCACTTTGCCGTATGCGGTATGCATCGTTTCACATTCCACAGACAAAAACAGAAGCAGCGCAAAAATCGTACGAAGAAAGATTGCCAATCGCATGCTTACAGCTCCTTTCCTTTATTCTTTCCCAGCAGTCC
>JAFSPK010000127.1:0-9917 GCA_017443005.1 Acidaminococcaceae bacterium | reverse complement strand
TCTAAAAACGCTTCAATGACAATCAAATTTTGCTCATTTGATTCTGGCAAATGCGGTGGTATTGCCCCTTTACTCAAATAATGATAAAAGTCATCTGTGTGCATATGCACAGACTTTTCCAAATCTGATTCTTTTGCAACAGCAGATGCCGTTGTAGTTTTTCCTGTCCCCGGCGCACCTGTGATTACAATAATTCTACCTTGATTCATCTATATTTTACCTCCACAAATTACGATTTTCTTAATTCTACAAACTGGAATTTGAGTCTCTGTAAAGCTGGAATTAACCCATACAATTATTTTAATTTAGAGGTTCTTACGCAATTATCCGTATTTTGTAATTTTTCAATACTGGAATGCCAGTGTAAATCAGCATTCTCCATTTTTATTAAAGCGAAAAACGTAAAATTGCGGAAGAACCAATTTAGATATTCACAATTTTACTTGCCACAGTATCTCGAAAAACACTGTCATGTTCTACCAGGAGCATGGTCGGGGCAAACTCCGTTATGAGTTGTTCAATCTGCATACGTGAGTACACATCAATAAAGTTGAGCGGTTCATCCCATACATACAAGTGTGCCTTTTCACAAAGGCTTTTCGCAATTAGGACTTTCTTCTTTTGCCCGCCAGAAAAGTCTTTAATATCCTTTTCAAACTGTACACGCTCAAAGTCCATTTTCCTAAGAATTGCCTTGAACAAACTTTCATCAAGGTTGTTTTCTTCTGCAAACTCGGAAAGGGTTCCACATAAATACGATGTATCCTGTGGCACATAAGAAATTACAAGCCCAGAGCCAAGTGTTACTGTACCCGTATAATCTATGGACTGCCCGACTACCAACTTTAACAGGCTACTTTTGCCACTGCCGTTCTTTCCATCAAGCACAATGCGTTCTCCCTGTCTTATTTCAAACGAAACGGGTTCACAAACTGAAATGCCATCATAATAAACTACTACATTCGATAATGATGCAAGCAAATCTGTATGGTAATTAAGCGGTTGTATCTTGAGGGCTTCTGCGGTTTCCATATTTTTCAGCAATGCTGATTTTTGTTCGATTGTCTGTTGTTGTCTCGCTTCTATAGATTTTGAACGCTTCATCATTTTGGCGGCTTTATGACCGACATAACCTTTATCTGCTGCCCCAATTTTGGAAGCTTCTACACGTTCAGACCATACTGCAGCGCGTTTTGCCGACTGCTGTAATCGTCTGATGTCCTTTTGCAAACGTTCGTTCTGAGCCAGTTCAAATTCTTGCTGTCGCTCAAAATTTGACATCCATGATGAAAAGTTTCCTCTTTGCACTTCGATATTCGCTCGGTTAATCGATAGAATATAGTCAACACAATCGTCAAGAAAGCGACGATCGTGAGAAACTAAGATGAATCCCTTTTTCTTTTTCAGATATGCCGCCACACTTTTTCTCGCTTTGGCATCCAAATGGTTGGTAGGTTCATCAATCAGTAGGAAATGCCCTTCATTAAGAAAAAGAGCGGCAATCAAAACCTTTGTCTGCTCTCCGTTGGAAAGTGTTTCAAAAGGTCGCCAAAGCACATCGACATCAACATCAAGATAAGAAAGTTCTCGCATAAGTTCCCATTCTTCCGCAAGTGGGCAAATCTCCTGCAATATATCCTCTGTAATACGATTCTTATCTGAAACGGGATAAGGAAAATAATCAAACTGTACGGATGATAGGATTTTTCCACTATACTCATATTTCCCAAGCAGAAGATTCAGAAAGGTTGTTTTACCTCGTCCGTTTCTGCCCACAAAACCAAGCTTCCAATCGGTATCAACCTGGAAACTGACATTTTCAAAAACATTATCATAACTTGTCGGATATGAAAACGTAAGGTTTTCAATTTTAATCATTGACATAAATATTATCCTCCTTTGCATGTCATACGATACAAAGTCGGTTCGGTGAATGTTTACTACGTATAGATTTCACCAAAAGGAACCGACACTATACGGAGTGAATCATGTGTAACTATCTGTTCTGCACTATTCATAAAGCACCTCCAAAACAAAATAAGAGCCACAAGAAAGTTTATCCTTGCAGCTCGTCATAGCATAAAATAACACCACTAAGCAAAAGTGGCAACAGCACTATATTGAGTAAGATAGACATATAACTTTCTTGCAATAGACACAATAATGCCAAAGTATAGCACTACCGCATATTTTGATTTTATTTGCAAGAAAAGTTAATCATCTTCCCACCTCTTTCTAAATTTCAAAATATTATACCATAAATCGCAGGCAAATACAAGTGGTTATAAAAATTTAACAAATCGCTTATAATACAATCATATAACTTTACGCATTCCTTACTGACCGTAAAATTCCGATTTATTGCTGACTTTATTATACTTTATTGCCTATCGAAAAGATAGCATATTTTATGAAACTTGTCGGCTGGGAACAGCTTGCAACGCAAGGTGTCCCCAGATGACAAGTCCACAAAAGGGTAGCTGGCGGTAGCCAGCGCAGGGGAAGCGTAGCGTCCCCTGTATGATTTGGAGCAGACCATGACTGCGAAAAATCACAGCCCTCCGGCAAGGAGCCTTCGGAGAACGCAATGCACCAACCTTTGGGTGGTGTATAATTGCGCCCTATCCCAGAACTCGGATAGGGCGCATTATCCGAGATATTCAATTATCCGAGGAGAATCTTAAAAAGTGCCGATATGAAAGGCTTTCAGAGATATTTCCTCGGATAATGTTTTACTCATATGCTACAGTTAAAACCACCAAAGAAACAGGAGGTTTTAACATGAATCAACAGACAAATGAAAACAATTCAACATCATGCAGCTATCAGGAACTGAATCCGGAAATGGATGCCTTCCTGCAGGGTTATCTTGAAGAGGGACGTCGCAAGGGTTTGCAGGAAAGTACCATACATCTTCACGACAAGATTGGCCACTACTTTTTATTCGCTATGACAGAGACAGGCTGTTTGAAACCGCAGGAAATGAATGCACAAAATGTAGGTATCGCCTGCCTGAAAATCAGCAGCAGATGGTATCTCTCGCATATCCGCACATTCCTTCGGTATGCGTATCAATCCGGCAATACAGACAGGGATTACAGTGGTATCGTCCCTCTTTTCAAAATACCGCAACCTTATCCGTCTGTTTACACGGCAGAGGAAATCCAAAAAATTGAAAACAGCGTTGATCAGAGTTCTCCACACGGAAAGCGGGATTATGCAGCATTGCTCCTTGCAACACGGCTGGGGATCCGGAGTGGGGACATTTCATCCATGACGCTTGAATGCCTAGATTTTGAAAGGAATCTAATCCGGCTTACACAGCACAAAACAGGCGTTTTCATTGAATTCCCAATGGTTTCTGACGTAAAGGTTGCACTGGAGCGGTATTTACAGGAAGAACGTACTGCCTATGACAGTCCATATGTATTTCTCCGCATTGTTCCTCCCTACGGCCATATCTCCGTGCAGGCAATCGCTAAGATTGCCAGGACAGCCATTGCCGTAGCCGGGATTGAACCGGGCGGGCGCAAACAGGGGGCACATGCCTTTCGGTCATCCCTTGCCAGTTCCATGATCAATGACAACATCCCTTATGAAGCGGTAAGAAAAATCCTTGGACATACAGACCAGAATGCCATCCGTTCTTATGCCAGATTAGATATGGAGCAACTCCGTGGGTATGCCCTCCCGGTCATGGAAGCGACCGGTATATTTGCCGAATTCTTAGAGGGGAGGTGGAGTCTGTCATGAAAGAGTTCCGAAGCATTTTTAAACAAGATTTTGCAGACTACATCGAAACCAATCAAGGGACAATCAGCAACGATACCTTGCGGAACACACGCAGCGTATTGCTTACGTTCGATTCCCTGTTGGCAAAAGAAAACACTGGAGAAATCTCGGAAGCGATTGTAAACCAATGGATCAAGAGACTCCATCAGGTCAATGCACCCAAGACCGTCAGTGACAAGGTGAGTTATCTCCGTAAATTTTTAAGATATCTTCAGTACAAGGGATACGTTGTTTTTATGCCAGACTGTCCAAAAACATCAGACAGCTACATGCCATATGTTTTTTCGGAGGAAGAAATACAGATACTTTTATCCAGTGCCGACCAATGGTGTGACAGGCATAAAAACTCAAAAACCCGACAGGCGGATATGGAGTTCTGTATGTTGCTGAGGATGCTCCTTGGGTGCGGATTCCGTTTAGGCGAGCCACTGACTGCCAAGGTAAAGGATGTCAATTTTTCCAGCGGAATCATACTGATTCGCCATGCCAAAAATAATAAACAGCGAGCTATCCCGATGAATGAAACCCTGACAGAGATGCTGGAAAGATACTGCATTGCAATGGGCATTAAAGCAGAACCCGAAAGTTATCTGTTCCCTTCACCCGTAAAAGAAGGGGCTGCGGCCAGCAAAGGGATTTTTGATTTACGGTTTCGGAATCTGTTAATGGAAACCGGCCTGTATGTGCCTGGGAAAGCTCATTCCAGAGGTCAGTGCCTTCACTGCTTCCGCCATTATTTTGCTATCCACTCGTTTGCGCAAGCGGAAAAGAACGGACGCTCTACGGACGACTCTGTTCCGTTCCTGTCTGTCTATCTTGGACATCATGACATGGACGAAACAGAGAAATACTTAAAATTTAACGGCGACATGTTCCCTGAGTACATGGGGCTGTTTGAGGATTATGCTACTGGCGTGTTCACGGAGGCAGCATATGAGGAAAAATAAACTCCCCGAATTTACACTCCTGTTGGAACAATTTTTTACAGAATACATGCCGTTCTCATCAGGGCTTTCACCCAATACCATCCGCTCCTATAAGCATTCCTTCCGGCTCCTGTTTCAGTATATTTATCAGGTTCAGAAGAAGAATGCCGATGAAATCCTGTTCCGGGACTTGGATTATGAGACGATTGACGGATTTTTAAAATGGATAGAAACGGAACGGGGCTGTTCAGCATCCACAAGGAATCTCCGGCTTTCGGCGCTCGCTTCTTTTTCTTTCTACGCACAAAACAGAAATTTTGAAGCTGCAACTGTATTTGCCAATGCCGTTAGGAGGACACCCGTTAAAAAGGAAGCTATCCAACCAAGAATTACCTTTTCCCTTGATGAAGTCTCAGTCCTGCTTCACCTTCCCAATCCCCAAAAACGTCTGGGATTCCGGGATCAGGTGCTTTTAAACCTGATGTACGCCAGTGGAGCAAGGGCACAGGAAATCTGTGACCTTAAGGTTAGAGACTTTTTTGTAGAGAAAAACCTGTATAAGCTTACGATTACAGGAAAAGGGAACAAAACACGCCGAATTGTGATTGCCAAACCCAGTGGGATTCTTTTGAAACGGTATCTGGAAGAAACTGGACGTGCTGGACAGTTGGAAACTTATATCTTTTCCAGCCAGACACATCCACAGATGACCATTTCCTGTGTTGAAGAGATTTACAAAAAATATATCGCCCTTGCAAGAGCAGGACATCCCGGAATGTTTCTGGAAAAACGCTATACCCCGCATACCATGAGACATACAACCGCCACACATATGTTAGAAGCAGGAGTTCCGATCGTGGCGATTAAAAATTTTCTCGGCCATTCATCTATTTCTACCACTGAGCGATATGCTGAGCTTTCGCAGGGAACTGTGAATAGACATATCAGGGATTGGAATGAAAAATGGTTTTCGCATCAAAAAGAAGAACCTGTTGAGCGTAAAAAAGAAAATGTGTTGCCGGACTTCCTGAAATAGTTGTTACATTATCCGAGGAAATATCTCTGAAAGCCTTTCATATCGGTACTTTTTAAGATTCTCCTCGGATAATTGAATATCTCGGATAATGCGCCCTTAGTAAACTAAGGGGTTTCCGGCTTCTCCCGTTCCAGCAGTTTTTTCAATAGTTCCTGCATGTCCTGTCTGTGAAAAATGAGTTTCAACAACAGCATGACATCATCATCTGTCAGACGTTCCGGTTCTTGCAGAAAACTTTCCAGCATACCGCCACGGGTACAGAGCCGGTGCGTCCGTTCCTTTCGGGTAAGCTGTTTCAACTGGTGCTGCAATGCCTTTTCATCATTGATGGCTTTCCGCAGTTTCTTTTCGCTTTTTTCCAACTCCCGATTGAGTTTTTCCAGCTTTGAGGTATCAGGCAAGGGCAGCGTCCTCCTTTCCCGGTATCAGAACATAAATCCTGTTTGGTTCTCCAACGCCCTGACGCACCCGCATGATAAGTCCGGCGGTTTCCAGTTCATTCAAAGAACGCTTGACCGTCATGGGGCTGCGGGACAGGACTGCGGCAATGGCTGTGACAGGGAAGCACACAAACAGGATTCCGTTCTCGTCCTCCTGTCCTTTGGACAGCATATCGTCCAGCATCCGGCAGTACATGACCTTTGCGGTGCTGCTGACTGGAAATCCTGTCAACGCTATGGGAAAGGGCATACAGGGCGGCAATGGTGTGTCTATCGTCATAAATTCAAAATTCATTCGGTGTGTTCCTCCTTTTTCTTTGCTCGTTTGGATAAATAACGGGGGCAGTCAATCACAACCGCCCGGAAGCTCTGCCTGCACCCATGCTGGCATTTCCTGCATAATTCGTTGTAAGTGACACGCCCCCGGTCATTGAGGTAAAAGGAAAGCTCATGCTTCCTCTTTTTGCTCATTCTCGGCATATTGCGCTTCCTCCCGTTTTTGTGTATGGTTTCGGGGCGATTTTCGGAAAAATTACAGCCATAGAGCCGCCTAAAATCTCCCGAAGTATCAGCAGCGATAGGGTAGACTATCCCCCTATCAAATTGTCGTATTTCGGTGTCAGTTCGCCAGTTCTCCCCGGTGTCGTTCCTCCCCTGAATCTCACAGCGGCGTATCGCTCCCTTTGGTACGCTCGTTTCGGTCAGGGTTCCTCCATATCCCTGCCAAAAGTCATGGCACTACATCGCCGGGGAAGCATATCCCACACAGGCTGGTCATTCGATTGGAATAATCCATCGATGAACTACCTGTATCATAGAACATTTTTGTGCCCTGTGCCGTATGTCCACAAAGTAGGAATTAGGGGTAAAAATCAGAAATTTCCACGATTGCGGAATTGATATGGTATAATCAATTCAACGGTTATAAATGTCGTTAGAAAGGGGGAACTGCTTCAATGAACGGAGCTACTACAATACAGGAACGGCTAAAAGATTTACGATTAAACAAAGGATTAAAACTGGAAGAACTGGCTGAGCAAACGGGTATTTCAAAATCGGCTCTTGGCAGTTATGAAAAAGATGACTATAAGGAAATCAATCATGGCAACCTTATCCTGCTGGCAGATTTTTATGGGGTGTCCCTCGATTATCTCTTTTGCCGGACAGAGAACCGGGCGGAGATCAACACGCCATTAAGTGAGCTGCATTTGAGTGATGAGATGGTAGCACTTCTGAAAAGCGGTCGGATTAACAACCGTCTGCTCTGCGAACTTGCCACCCATAAGGACTTTATCAAGTTTCTTGCGGACATTGAGATTTATGTGGATGGGATTGCCACCATGCAGATTCAGAACCTCAACGCCCTTGTCGATACCGTCCGGCATGAAATCATTGAACGGTATCGCCCCGGCGAAGACGACCCCCATTTGAAAGTGTTGCAAGCCGCCCATATCAGTGATGATGAATATTTCAGCCATATGGTTCTGGATGACCTCAACCTTATTATCCGGGATATTCGGGAAGCCCACAAAAAGGACAGTGAGAGTGCGCCCCAGATCACCGTTGCCGATGAACTGAAAGAAAATCTGGAAGCTGTCGAAAATTTCAAAGGCAGTCGGGATGAAAAGCTGGTTGTTCTTTACTGCAAGCAGCTTGGTATCAACTATAAAAATCTGTCAGACGAAGAATTTCGCTGGCTCATTCGGATTCTCAAAAAATCAAAGAAAATGGGAACGCCTATCAGCCAGAGGAAAAAACGGTAAAGAAAAACCGCTGTTGCATGGTTTGTTAGCTTCCATGTAGCAGCGGTTTGTGCTGGGATTATTCAGTTGAAATTTGAATATTGCATAATATCCTCTTTCTGCAAAATTACTTTTTCTCCTTCGCCGCATGGCTCCTGAAATGCGTGATAATGATGTTCCAATAGTTCATCTGTTATCACAAACGGTGAATTGGCATTTAAGACCTGATTCCTTTTATATAGTCTTTTTTGCAAAAGCTCCTTACTGGCTTTCATATAGACAAGCTCCGTTTCAGCGCCTGCTTTTTGAATCAGTTCTTTATAAACATTCCGATTTTCCTTACTCCAGAAACTAAAATCAATCACAACATCTTTTCCCTGCTGAATCAGGGATAGCAGCTTTTTTTGAAGCGCAGCTTCCACCTGCTCTGACAATTTTTCATATTGTTCTTCCGGATAATCAATTCCCTTTCTTCCATAAAGTTTCCACATTTCTTCGTCAATGGAAAGTCGGATATATCCTTCCTGTTCTTTTTTCTTGGCGTAAGTAGTCTTTCCAGAACCACATACGCCGCACATCATAATAACCTTGCTCATAAGACCCCTTTTTCTTTTTCCGAAACGGCATCTATCAATTTGCACTACAAAGCAGAAAGTTCTTCAATCGCTTTATCTAAAAAAATCATACCATCCAGATGTTCCAGCTCATGGCAGAAGCATTTTGCCATTTCATCTTCTCCGTCAACTATAATTTCCTCTCCATATTCATTGAGTGCCTGAATCGTGACCTTTTGCGGACGAATTGTTTTTACAAAACGGTTCGGGAAACTAAGGCATCCCTCAACACATTCCTGCACACCGCTTTGGCTTATTATTTGCGGATTTACAAGTTTTAATCGTGTGTCGTTAAAATCAATGACAACCAACCGTTTCAAAACGCCAACCTGATTTGCTGCCAGTGCAGCTCCATTTTCTGTTTCATGTAATGTATCAAGCATATCATCTAAGAGCTGCCTGATTTTATCATCAACTTTTAGGACAGCTTTACATTTTTTTCTCAATATAGGGTCGCTGTCATAGCGAAGAAATCTTGTTGCCACTTTTTACCTCCTGTCTGCTGCTGTCAGCTCTTGATTTTCTCAAACTTACATCAAATAAAAATACATCCTCAATGGCACACTCAAACACTTTAGAAATATCATATGCAAGCCAGATAGATGGTTCAAATTTTTCTGTTTCTATGGCATTTATCGCCTGCCTTGAAGCTCCAACCAGTTCTCCTAATTGCTCTTGCGTCAGCCCTCGCTGTTCCCGCAATTCTTTTATTCTGTTTTTCATAGTTCCTCCAAAAGTAAGGTTAATATTATAATAAAATTATATGTGTTTTCGCTTGTAATGTCAACCTTACATCTGTTTTCTGCTACACAAATATCTATAAATACAGGAAACGATACCATGTTTCAGATATCGTTTCCCTATATCATACCCTTATGAATAAATCATCTCATGCAAAACAATTTCTTCTGCCCGGTTGTGAATGTTATTGCAATGCTGCACCCATTCCATTTGACAGGTACGCTTTAATTCCTCGGTTACGCCCTCGGCAGTTTTCATCTGCTCCATGATGGTGTCTAACCGTTCCTGTGCCTGTTTGTTCAGGTCTGCAAGATATGTCCATAGCTCTCCGGTCAATATCAATGTGTTCAATCTGACTGGGTGGACTTCTCTTAAATATTCCCGGTGCATCCGTCCGTACTTTCCGATAGGGCGGTGTTCCTCCGGCAGCTTCAAATCTGGGATATAATAATCCCCAACAAGGATATAATCAATTCCGTTTTCCGTTATTCTTGGTTTCAATTCGCTCATGTTCCTTACCTCCTGTGGAAGCAGGCTCGTCTGGTACTAACTCAATCACATCGGTAATCTCACAATTCAGCGTTTCGCAGATACGGGCTAATGTATCCATGCTGATGTGCTTTCCC
>JAFSPK010000126.1:0-40584 GCA_017443005.1 Acidaminococcaceae bacterium | reverse complement strand
TCCTTTACTGCTTTTTGTAAATTATCCACTTTGCTTTCCGTTGACTTTGTAACTTTTTTAAGAGCTTTCATCTCTTTTTCAATGGAATCCATGCGCTTCTGGATGACGTTAAATTGCTCTTCCAAGAATTTTTTGTCTTCCTCTGTCATGATAAATCCCTCCTTAGCAATTGTTTGGCATAATTACTGTATTGCATTTTTCTGTTGAACTCTATATTTTTGAATTTCCAGTCCTGCTTTACCCCTGACAAATTCCGGCTTATCATCCTTCACAATGATGTAAACAGGAAGGCCAGTTGCTATATGCGGATCTTTATAAAGCGGTTTGTATAAATCAAATTCTTTATATTTGCCTAAATAGTTAATGGTAGCGTAACCTTCTTTTGGGGCAAATATTAAAATCTTGTCACTTTCCACGGCGATACCTTATTTCTGTGCTTCACTTAATAACTCATTAAGCATTCTAATTCCTTCGCATTGGCGATTAATGCTGCTTGTCAAGTCAATATTTAACTGCTTGACAGCATCTTTCCCACAATATTCGTTTATTTCAATAGTTTCAATTATACGAAGATACTCTAACCAGTGCCAGGTTTTCCAACTCCAATGACTAAGGCTTTTCAGTTTATCGTCATCAGGTGGAACATTTAAATTCTTAAGCTCGCTTATACACGCTTCTTTAGGAAGTTGAGGCACTGCTATTTTATCTGTATTCACTTCATTCAAATAGTTCTCCAATGTATCAAAATTTTTAATCCAAAAATAGACTGATTTTGATTTGTTATTTAGACGAACATGACGACTGTAATAATCGTCCTTATATTGTGAAGCTAATTGTAAAACCTTATTTCTGTTGGCTTTAAGAAAAGGCAATAAGCAGCGATTTACCCAAGCACGATTAACTCCTATCTCTGTACTAATAGTTAACTTCCCAGATGAGTTCCAAAAATCAAAATACAAATTTATGTACTCAAAGCCGTTTATATATAATCGCTGATTTTTCTTGCTATATTCAACAGTTAAGTTACTGTTCCGGAGTTCTGAATTGTGTTTTTTTACATATTCGGTTATGAAACCATCAAAAAATTTCCAAAACTTTTTACTAATTAATCGTTGATTATTAGGATCATTAAGCTCTAAAAAATCATTGTTGGCAAAACCGATAAAAGGCTCTTCGCCAATCAATGACATATATTCTAAAAAGTGAATAACTATAGGAGATTCATCACTATAATGACTTATACTCTTATATATATCAGCATATTTTGAAAAACTGGTCTTTCCTTCAGAATGATAAAGAGATTTTTTCCAGTGATTCACCAATTGATAAGGATCAAGCTTATGCCATTTATTTTCGATTGCAATACAATAAAGGGGTTCTCTTTCAGAATTATTATTAATTTTCTTATATATCATTATCCAACCATCAGGAATAGACTCACCTTTATTGTTTTGAATAGCTTCAATCTCGTCAAACAAGCGTGTAGCTTCCTTTTGGGCAAAGTCTTCTTCATTATTTCCAATTTTCAACTCATCTTCTATTTGTTCTAATATAAAGCGAATTGACTCTTTGCGATTGTTAAAATCTAATTTTTCAAGAGGTATCCTTCCAATGTCCCAAGCATCACCCGTTGGAGAAATACCCCACAAGAAACGATTGCTTTCTGTAAATGAATTTACAACATGCTTGTCGGGTTTTCGTTGCAGATGAAATTCGAATTCAAGCGAAGAATCCATTGCATCTTGTGGTAAGACTCCACAATCCTTAAGAAAACCCATTCTAGAAGAATCAGCAGATAGGCTTTCTATTGTATTTATCAACGCCTTTGTAATATTATTTTCAAGATAATTGACATTAGTTATATCAGAATCATTTTGGTTTTTGATTCTCGAGCCATAAACCCAAAATAGATTAAGATGAGGATCGTCATGAATCAACATTATTGCTACCCCCGTTACAAAGCTAATGACGCTATTGCCTAAGTACTTTTTTGTTTTCGATTATATCAACCTTGACGATTTATACTTCTCCCACATTCCCTTCACGCTTTCCTTAATCTCTTCCCTCAATTCCGCTGGTTCCATCACCTCCACATAGGGCCCGTACTGCAACGCCCAAAATTTCATGGCGGACTTGTTGCACTTTACGTCAACCAGCATTTCATCTTCAAACTCCCTGCGGATCTTGAAATCTTTCCCGAACCAGTCCACCAGTTCATCCATCAGATGCTTCTTTGCTACCATACGCACACTCACCGTTTTCCCGCTAAACATATAGATGTGTTCCGCCATATGTTTCGGAAGCGAGAAACCGTTTTTAAAATCAGTTACCTGAGATACGGGCTTGCGCCTCTCGTCCAGCATGCACACATTTGTCATGCGGTCAATGCGGAAATGCGCTACATTATCATACTTGTCATAGTTGCCGATCAGGTAATAGCGTCCGTTATTGGCTACGATCTGGTACGGATTCACGATATACAGTTCTTTCCTCTTGGGATGCAGCTGAAAGTCCGTTCCGTAGGTATTATAAACAAAGCTGACCTTCTTTTTCTTATCAATGGCATCGTTCAGGGCATCCAGCGCGTACATGGTCTGCTTGTTGTCCGTGTGCTGTAGTTCCGGCAGGTTACAAACATGCTTTACCTTCGCGGAAAAATGCCGCCCGCCAAATTCTTTCAGCTTGTCAATCAGTTCCCGGGCACGCTTTTGGGAAATGCCCTTGTTGAACAATACGCTGTCAATGAGAAGACGAAGCTCCGCATTATCAAATTTTCGTCCCGCCAGGAACGCGCCTTTGTTGTTCGTTATAATATCGAAGCCCAACTCTTTCAGCGAGTCGATGTTGTTCTTCACAGAACGCCGGTCGCATTCCATTCCGTACTGCGCCCGCAGATACCGGATGATTTCCTGTTGTGTCAGGTGATGATCTTCGTCTGAATACTGTTCCAGAATATCCAGAATCAGCATATTCAGCATTTTTTTATTACCAGTTGCAAACATATTCTTTTTCCCTCTCATAACTCATTACTGTTTTTTTCGTCATACACTATTTTCTTCCTGCTTTTAGTATAATAATTTTTAATTCTCCTTCAACTTGTACTGGTGTTCTCTGATTGCGTGACCGCATTCACAGGCCATTTTCAAAATGCCGTCTGCATCGCTGATATAGAATTTGCATTTTTTACGGGACTTGCAGTATGTTGTTTTGGCCCGGGGGAAAAAGCCGCCGATGACAGGAATGTAAGCTGCTTCATTTTCCTTTATATCTAAAACGGTGCGGCAGTTATAATCTTTCATGTTGCGATTCAACCTATCTGCCTCAGCTTCCATATGGACTTTCTTAGCATCAAAGAACGGCGCCAACGCCGTGTCATAGTGTTTGCTGAAAATCTCTTTTACTTTGTCTTTCGTATACATGTAACTGTCCATTTGCTGCGGGTTTTGCAGAATCATCATCCGCACCATCAGTAAGGCCGTGTACACCTCGGCATGTTCTTTCAGTTCGCCGTAACTTCTGTGCTCGCAGGTTTCCTCAGAAGTAGGGCCGGGAACCCAGTGTATGTAATCGCCCATCACCTCCACAAAATCAAAGGGAGTTTTATGCTTTTTATAGGAACTCCGGGCTGTGATGTGACTTAATTCTTCATGCCTTTTGGCTAATTCCTGCACCTTTTGCGTTTTGGCCATTGCATTAAAATGCGATTTCAGCGCCTCTTCGGATCCCAGGTACTGGCTTGCTTCCTGCCGTGCTGCAACGTAAGCTTTATCTCTGGCCTGTTCGGCAGTCAGTCCATTCAATGTTATGCCCTTCAACTGCGTAAACATTTCCCCCACACACAGTTGATGCTCCCCGTACATTGGGAAATGCTGCAACCCCGCAAAAGAACTGTTCATAAAACATAAAGCCAGAATTGTCAAACCTATGATTTTTTTTAACATCTCATTCACCCTTTCCATTATTGTTAAAACCTTCACTAATCGTATTCAATGCCGACGTCTTCCAGCATTTTTTTAAACTCGTCCCCATTAATCAGCCTGATGTGCCTTTTGTTGGCTTCCTCATATATTTCCCGTTTCTCAAATTTATTCGCTGTTGTAATTACCCAGCCGATATTGGTCATACCATCATTAAAACTGTTTTCATATTGTTCACTGTAACCTAAAACTTGCTCCAGCGCCCAGGCATCTGTATAATCAGCCTGCGGTCTGACATGAATATAAAAAAGAACATTCAACTTCAAAAAAATAGCGATTACGTCACAGTCTTCGGTTTTATTTCCTTCGTTGTCCAACGGCGGCGTGAATATATAAGTGGCGCCAGCTTTTTCCATATAGGATTTGACGATATCTTTTAATTCTTCCGTAGTTTTCATCCACAACCTATTACCAAGCGGCATATATCCCCATTCTCCCCACTCTTTGTACACAGTGAACCATTCTTTCGCTTTAATTTCGTACAATATTGCTAAATCATACCTGCCACAGCTTCGAGCCCGTTCTGCCCATTTTTCATATTCTGCGGCTTTATGAAGATAGGTAACACCATCCCATCCCACATCACTTTCATCATCGAAAATCGGTTCCGGAAAATCATAGTTTTCTGGTAACGGTTTATTCTTTGTCTCCGTATCGCATCACCTCTCTCAGCTATCCTTTGGCTCTGTGAAAATTATAAACAAAACCAATGTACATTTTTTTACACATAACCTGCGGCAGCCCGGCCCTTAATTCCAAAAACAAAAAACCGACAGCTTGTAAAAGCCGCCGGTTGCTGCTTAATAATAATGTTACAGTACACAATACACTTCTATAATAACCTTATGGGAAATATAAAAGATAATTTGTAAAAGCCGAACCTTCTCTTTATTTCACCTCGTGGTCTCTTCGTTTTCTGACCGTCGGATGCGCCTCATTGATTTTCCGATAGCAGGGACAGTCCCTGTCATGGTCGTTGATAATCCCGCAGGCCTGCAGGTGAGAATAGATTGTAACTGCGCCTACAAATTTGAAGCCGCGTTTTTTCAAATCTTTACTGATCCTGTTGGAAAGACCGTTACTGACCGGAATCGTTCCTGCATCATGCCCCTGATACAGGATTGTCTTCCCACCGGAATACGCCCAGATATATCCGCAAAAGCTCCCGTATTCCTCACGCACCTTCCGATAGCACCTGGCATTGTTGATTACAGCCTCAACTTTGCGCCGGGATCGGATCATGCCTTCTGTGTTCAGAATGCGCTCCACATCTGCATCATCATAGGCGGCAATCCTGTCATAATCAAAATTGTCAAAGCATCGCCGGAAGATTTCACGCTTCTTCAGCATCAAGTCCCAGCTCAGACCACATTGCAGGCATTCCAGCGACAGGTGTTCAAACATGTGCCGGTCGTCGTGTACCGGAATACCCCATTCGGTATCGTGGTATATTCTGTTAGCCTCGTTTATATCTGCCCAAGTACAATAGCCCATCTTGCTCGTATCTCCTGATATCATTTTGTAACACGATTATAACACAAAAGAACCTCGCATACAAAAAGCAGGCGCCCCCCATTGGAACGCCTGCCTTATTATTCAGTTTTCACTTTTCCTTTTTCGGCAGCACTTGCCGCACCGCCTTCACAAACTTGGTCCGGGGTATCATCACGTGATGCCCGCAGCCGCAGCAACGCAGACCGAAATCCATACCCGTGCGGGTAATTTCCCAGTTAGAAGAACCGCAGGGGTGCGGCTTCTTCATCCGCACGATATCGCCCACGTTAAATTCAGCTTTTGCATCCATTTTTATTTTGCCCTGCCGGTAGTAATATTGGTCACGTTAAAGCCGGCTTCCCGGATTTCTTCGATGATGCCCATGCCAACCTGGGAAAGATCTGCCGTAATGGTCATTTCTTTTTCTCCCGGCCGTTTGGTTTCACTGGTTACACAAGACAAAATATTGATGCCCTGGTCGGCAAACATTTTTGCTACTTCAGCCAGTACGCCCGGTTTATCGGAAGCGTCGATGGTAATACGGGTTGCATACTGGCCTAATCCGAAAATATCCACCAGCGCACGGAACACATCGGTATCCGTTACGATGCCGCACAGATTATTTTCTTCATCCAGAACCGGTACGGAGTTGATCTGGTCCTGATACATCAGAGACGCCACATCAGCCAGGTCTGCCGTCTGGTAAACCGTTTTCACGTTATGGGTCATAACATCTTTTACTTTAATACGGCTTAACAGGTAGGAAGCTTCATAACGGGAAAGGGTACTTGCTTCCGAAGGGGAAGCCATCCGCACATCTTTATCCGTAATGATCCCTACGACCATTCCGGCATCATTCACTACCGGAACACGGCGGATATTGTCGTCGCTCATCAGTCCCTGCAGTTCCAGCAGCGTCTGATTCTGATTAATAGTAACTACGTTAACCGTCATAATATCTTTAACAAGCATGGATAAAACCTCCTGTTTTCTCTTACTTCATTTATTATATCACAGATTAACAACTGCGTTTTAAACGTTCAGCATTTCCCGTCCGGATACGCGTTTTCGGGATCAGCCGCCCAGGTACGCTTTCTGTACCGCTTCACTGTTCAGCAGCTCTTTACCGGTTCCTTCCAGCGTAATGTTTCCGGTTTCCAGTACGTAGGCCTTATCCGCAATGGACAGCGCCATTCTTGCGTTCTGTTCTACCAGCAGCACCGTGGTCCCGCTGTCGTTGATCTCTTTGATGATGTTAAAAATTTCCTGTACCAGCAGGGGCGCCAGACCCATGGACGGTTCGTCCAGCAGCATCAGCCGGGGACGGCTCATCAGCGCCCGGCCCATAGCCAGCATCTGCTGTTCGCCGCCGGACAGGGTGCCCGCAATCTGGTCTTTCCGCTCTAACAGGCGGGGGAATTTGGTAAAGACATCTGTCAGGTCTTTATTGATTTCTTCTTTATCTCTGCGAAGATACGCGCCAAGCTCCAGATTCTCCAATACCGTCATATTGGCAAACACATGCCGGCCTTCCGGAACCTGGCTCAGCCCCATACCCACAATTTTATGGGCAGGTTTTCCGGTAATGTCCTGGCCTTCAAAGGTGATTTTCCCGGTTTTCGGTTTCAATAACCCGGAAATCGTATGCAGCGTAGTGGACTTTCCGGCGCCGTTGGAACCGATCAGGGTGGTGATGCCGCCTTTGGCTACAGACAGACTGATGCCCTTGATTGCATGGATTGCGCCATAATATACGTTGATGTCCTCAACTGTCAGCATGTCCATCCTGTTACACCTCCCCGCCCAGATACGCTTTGATAACCCGTTTGTTCTTCTTGATCTCATCCGGTGTGCCGGTAGCGATACACATACCGTATTCCAGCACGTACAGCCGCTCGCAGACACCCATGACCAGACTCATGTCATGTTCGATAAGCAAAATGGAAATTTTAAAATTGTCCCGCAGCCACCGGATCATTTCCATCAGCTCTTTGGTTTCCTGGGGATTCATGCCGGCAGCCGGTTCGTCCAGCAGCAGGAGCTGGGGTTTCGTCGCCAGGGCCCGGGCAATCTCCAGACGCCGCTGGGCGCCGTAAGGCAGATTCTTCGCCATATCGTAGGCATGTTTGTCCAGATGGAACAGTTTTAACAGTTCCATGCCCTTTTCCGTTACGTTGTCCTCTTCGTCAAAATACCGCTTTACCCGTAAAATAGCGTGGGGCAGGCTGTAATTGATGTGCATGTTATAGGCAATCTTTACGTTGTCCAGTACCGACAGCTCGGAGAACAGACGGATGTTCTGGAAGGTTCGGGCCATGCCCATCTGGGTCACCTGATAGGATTTTTTCCCGTTGATGAGCTTGCCGTCAAAATAAATCTGCCCTTCCGTCGGCAAATACACGCCGGTGATCATATTGAAGGCGGTGGTCTTACCGGCGCCGTTAGGTCCGATGAGGCCTACCAGCTCCCCTTCGTCAATATGCATCGTTAAATTGGAAACGGCCCGCAGACCGCCGAACACGATGGAAACATCCTGCAGGTCCAGTAAACGCTTCTTATCACTCATGGCTCTTACCTCCCTTCAGGCTGTTGAAAACCTTTTCGGAAAGTTCCTTATTACCGAACAGTCCCTGGGGACGGTACAGCATCAGGATGATCATGGCCAGTGAGTAGATAATCATACGCCATTCCGGGAAGTCCGCCAGCGCCGCAGAGATAAAGGTCAGCAGGATGGCGCCGGTGATGGAACCGGTAAGGGAACCCAGGCCGCCCAGCACTACCATGGTCAGGATATCGAAGGAGCGCATGAAGGTGAAGGACGCCGGATGGGCGATGAAGAAGTAATGGGAGAACAGCACCCCGGCAGTCCCTGCAAAGGAAGCGCCCAGGGTAAAGGCCATGACTTTGTATTTGGTGGTGTCGATGCCCATGGTGTCCGCCGCAATTTCGTTTTCGCGGATGGCCAGGCAGGCCCGGCCGTGGGCAGAGTTCTTAAAGTTTTTGATAAAGAACAGTACGGCGATCATCAGCCAGAAGGTGATGGTAAAGTTGGTCATACGGGGAATGCCCATCAGACCGGAAGCACCGCCGATATATTCAATATTGAGGATGCAGATACGGATGATCTCGCCTAAACCCAGGGTCGCGATTGCCAGATAGTCGCCGTCCAGCCGCAGGGTAGGCAGACCAATGAGGAAACCCAGAAAGCCGGCGGCTACGGTTCCGGCCACAATGGCCAGCGGGAACGAAAAGCCCAGCTTCACCGTCATAACGGCGCCCATGTAGGCGCCTACCGCCAGAAAACCGGCATGACCGATGGAGAACTGGCCGGTAAAGCCGTTGATCATGTTCAGGCTGGATGCCAGAATCACGTTCATACAGATCAGTATCAGGTTCAGTTCCCAGAAAGGACCGATAACCTCTGCAGACATGAGACCCTGCAAGATTGCAAATAATACGGCAGAGGCGGCCAATGCTTTTAAGTCAAACTTACGTACTTTATTCATTGTCATCACCTCTTAAACCTTTTCACGGATATTTTTGCCCATCAGGCCCTGAGGCTTGAAGAGCAGAATAATGATCAGAATCGCAAACGCGGCGGCATCGCGGAAGGTAGAAGAAATGAAACCGCTGACCAGCGCTTCCACCACGCCTAAAATGATTCCGCCCAGCATCGCCCCCGGAATGATACCGATGCCTCCCAATACCGCGGCGACGAAGGCTTTGATACCGGGAACCATGCCCATCAGGGGATCGATGGAGTTGTAATATATGCCTACCAGGACCCCGCCGGCCGCTGCCAGGGCAGAACCCAATGCAAAGGTCATGGAAATTGTCGAGTCAATATCAATACCCATCAGCCGGGCCGCGTCCGCGTCAAAGGACACCGCGCGCATGGCCTTGCCGGCTCTGGTCTGGTTTACAATATAGGTAAGGGCAACCATCAACACCAGGGCACTGATCAGGATTACAATCTGCTGGCTGTTCACCACCCAGGCGCCTACATGATATACCGTGGCCGTAAATACGGCAGGGAAAGTACGGGGCTGGGGGGACGCAAACAGGATCATCACATTTTCCAAAAAGAATGAAACGCCGATAGCCGTGATCAGGATGGCGATACGGGGTGCATTCCGCATGGGACGGTAGGCCACACGTTCAATGACCATACCGGCCAGGGCTGCCCCGATCATGGATACGATCAGCGCCGGCAAAAAGGACAGTTTTAAAATGGAAGTGCAGACAAACCCTATATAAGCGCCCAGCATATAAATATCGCCGTGGGCAAAATTAATTAATTTTAAAATACCGTAGATCATGGTATAGCCAAGGGCAATCAACGCATAGATGCTGCCCAGGGAAATACCGTTGATCAGCTGTTGAACAAACTGATGCAAAAAGCCGGATTCCATAATTCCTTCCTCCGAACATAGTATCAAAAGAATGGCTGTGGCGACCAGCACCACAGCCTCAATGCTTACGGATTACTGATTTTTTCAGGAAATTACTTCTTCAATTCCCCGATTTTTTCATCTGCGTTGTGAATCAGCCGCCAATTTTCTTGTTCAGCGTCATCTTACCGTCTTTCAGTTCCAGAACTAACGCAGTCGTAATCGGATTGTGTTTTTCATCATATGTCAGCTTGCCGTTGGCAACCTGCAGGTCTTTTGTCTTGGCAATGGCGTCCGCCAGTTTCGTGCCGTCGGTGGTCTTTGCGGTCTTAATCGCATTGAACAGGATCAGGCCGGCATTATAGCCCTGCATAGCAAACACATCAGGAACCTTGTTGAATTTGCCCTGATAGGCTTTGACAAATTTCTGCACAGCAGGATCTTTGTCTTCTGCCGTATAGGCATTGGTGAAGTAACCTTTGTTGCAGGCTTCTTTGCCGGCAACTTCAACCAGTTTGGGAGAATCCCAGCCGTCAGAACCAAGCATCGGGCAGGTCAGGCCGATTTCACGGGCCTGTTTGATGATCTTGGAAACTTCTTCATAGTAACCGGGTACATAAATCGCTTCCGGACTGGTTGCTTTGATCTTGGTCAGAGAAGCCTTGAAGTCAACGTCTTTGGACAGGAAAGCTTCGTCAGTGGTAATCTGTCCGCCGTTTGCGGTAAACACTTTGGTAAATACTTCTGCCAGACCCTTGGAATAATCGCTGGAAGAATCGTGCAGGATCGCAACTTTCTTAACCTTCAGGTCTTTTGCGGCAAACTGCGCCATAATATCGCCCTGATAGGGGTCAATGAAGCAGGCACGGAACACGAAGGGTTTCGTCTTGCCGTCTTTTTGTAAGGTAATGCCAGGCGCCGTTGCGCAGGGAGCAATCAGAGGAATCTTGTTGGCAGTCAGCACCGGTTCTTCTGCAGCCACGCAGCCGCTGGTAGCCGGGCCGATGACAGCGATTGCTTTGTTCTGGGTCACCAGTTTGGTCGCCGCGTTACCGGATTCCGAAGGCTCGGACTTATTGTCCGCAGTCACAACTTTAATCTTTTTACCGTCAATACCGCCGGCTTTGTTCGCTTCTTCTACCGCCAGTTCAAAACCGGACAGCATGCTCTTGCCGTAGTTGGCAACGTTTCCGGTCAATTCGGCGTTAACGCCTACCACGATTTCTTTCCCCGCGTCAGCTGCTTTTTTCTCGCCGCCGCCACCGCCGCAGCCTGCAGTCAGGCCTGCGACCAGCATAGCTGCCAGTGCAATACGGGATGCTTTTTTCCAGAATTTCATTTTGTCTTCACCTTTCCTTTTATAAATTTAAAATAAAAAATAATAAAACCCTCATAACAAATACCGTTAATCGGTTTTTTTAAGGAGACGCTGATTAAATGAGTTTGTGCGATGACCGAGAGCTTTTTACGACTGACAAGGAAACGGCCCGACGGCGCAGCCGTAGCTGCGTTGAGGGACATTGACGCAGTCAGTCACAAAAAGCACCGGTCAGCGTGCAAACGAATTAATCAGCGTTTCCTTAATACAGGGAATAACCCTGTTTCCATATTATAGAAACTATTTCACATTTTTGTCAACATTTTTCCTGCAAAAATATGCATTTTCACGCCTTTAGCAATGAAACAGTAACATTTATGTCAGTTTCTGTATCTTTGTTCACTGAAAATATACTTACGTCCTTCAGTAAAACACTACAAAAACAGCTTTGCCAGCACCACGGCAACCGGCAGAGCGGGTATCTGATTAGCCAGACGGATCGGCAGAAGCCGGGCCTGCACGATGCCGATAGCCATAATCAATACACCGCCGGCAGCGCTGACCTCCCGTATGATTTCCGGCGTCAGCAGGTTCTGCATCCAGGAAGCAAGCAGGGTGATCGTTCCCTGATACAGACCCACCGGTACAGCGGAAAGACCCACGCCCGCTCCCATATTCGCCGCGAATATAATAGAAAGGATCCCGTCAAGCATGGCTTTGGCAAACAGAATCTGGCGATTGCCTGTCAGTCCTTCTTCAATACTTCCTACGATTGCCATGGCGCCGATACAGAAGATCAGGCTGGCAGAAATAAAACCTCTGCCAAAAGAACCGGAGTTCTGCCCTCTGTCACCCAGAAGCTTCTTCTCCACCCAGGCGCCAAAGGCATTCAGCTTTTCCTGGATATCCAGCATCTCGCCGATAATGCTGCCAATGACCACACTTGCAATGACCAGCACAATATTCTGGCTCTTTTGCGCCATTTCCACGCCAATCAGAAAAATACAAAGGGCCACGCCGTACATAATCGTTTCCTGCCATTTTTCAGGAAACCCCTTTTTTAAAATAAGGCCAACTGCACAGCCGGCTATAATGGCTGCACAGTTGACCATTGTCCCCAAACCTGTCATAGAATTATCCTGTTAAATATATGAATGTAAGTAATCATTGCGCTGATATATTGGCCTTACATTCATTCCTTTCCTATTAGGAACTGCTAATAAATTAACTTCTTAAAATAAAATCATACCGGAAACTTTGTCTTCAGCCAAGGCGCCGTGTCAAAATTTTCACTTTCATTTTTACCCTGCAGCAAATCACAGATACGATCCAAATCGTCCAGGGAATAATAATCGATTTCTATTTTCCCCACGTTGTCATTTTTGCTGACAATACGTACCTTGGTACCCAATGCTTCAATCAGGCTTTCTTCAAACTGTCTGTAATGGATATCCCCGCTTACCCGGGAGGTTTTCTTTTTCCCATTTTTTCCTTTCACGGAAGACGGATCCTTGACCGGTTTGCCGTTTTTATCCAGAATAACAACACGTTCATCCAGGACCTGAAGCTTTTTTCCTTCCTTAACGGTCTTAACAACTTCTTCCACCGTGCGGGCACTCCAGCCATGTTCAGCCAGCGCCCTGCCGACCTTCAGCTGCTGCTCCCTGTCCGCCAGAGCTAACAGGGGACGCATCTGTCCGGCAGTCACCCTTTCCTCTGCTATCATAGCCTGCAATTCTTCCGGCAGATTCAGCATACGCAGCAGATTCGCTACCGCAGCCCGGCTTCTCCCCAGCCGTTCCGCAGCCTGCGCCTGGGTATAATCAAATTGTTTCATCAGCTCCTGAATCGCCTTCGCTTCTTCCAGGGGATTCAGATCATGGCGCTGAATGTTTTCCACCAGGGAAAGCTCACGCATCTGCTTTTCATCATATTCCCGCACCAGAACGGGGACTGTCTGCAGTTTTGCCAGCCTGGCAGCCCGCAGCCGCCGTTCCCCGGCAACCAGTTCATAATTCAGGCCCTTTTTACGGACAACCAGAGGCTGGATGATACCGTGCTTTTTAATAGATTCGCTCAGTTCTTTCAGTTTTTCTTTATCAAAGGTCTTTCTGGGCTGGTATGGATTGGGTCGGATACTTTCAACCGGAATTTCCACCGCCCCTTCCGGATCCTTGGGCATGGCGGTTTCATACTGGGATTCACTGGAAGAAAGCAGGGATTCCAGTCCTCTGCCCAGACCGCTGTGCTTACTCATCGCCGATTACCTCCCTGGCAAGTTCCTGATACACTTGGGCGCCTTTGCTTTTGGCATCATAGGCAAGCACCGGTTCCCCATGACTGGGAGCCTCGCTTAATTTCACATTGCGCGGAATGATCGTATTGTACATCTTGGCAGAAAAATACTTTTTCACTTCATTGACTACATCCGTCGCCAGGTTGGTCCTTGCGTCAAACATGGTCATGACTACGCCTTCCAGCTTCAATGCCGGATTCAGGTTGCGCTGCACCCGTTGGATCGTGTTCATCAGCATGGTAACGCCTTCCAGGGCATAAAATTCACACTGGATGGGAATGATAACCGAACTGGCAGCCGTCAGCGCATTTAACGTCAGCAGCCCCAGAGACGGAGGACAGTCGATCAGCACATAATCATAATCATATTTAACCCGTTCCAGCGCATTTTTCAGCCGGTTTTCCCGGCTCATCATATTGACCAGGTCAATTTCGGCCCCGGCCAGCGCAATGGTCGCAGGCAACAGGGAAAGGTTATCATAAGCCGTCGGTATGATTACATCTTTCGCCAGCACATCATCATTTGTCAATATATCATAAATACTCTTTTTGATATCCCGTTTGTCCAGTCCCAGACCGGTGGTTGCATTACCCTGAGGATCAGAGTCTACCAACAGTACCTTGCGCCCCAGCGCAGCCAGGCAGGCCGCTAAATTTACGGCAGTTGTCGTCTTTCCGACACCGCCTTTCTGATTTGCTAACGCAATGACTTTTACCACAACAGTTCCCTCCGTTACATCCCTATATAACAGCAGCCTTTTTTAAAGCTGCTGCCCGTTTCACGTGAAACCACTAATTTATACACATTATACACAGGGTTATCCACAGGCTGTGTATTAAAAAAGCTTAATAACTTTAGGGTCTTTTCTCTTTTTAACATTTTTGATACGCAAGGTCAATACGACATCATCTCCGTCCATGTCCTGTTCCATGCTGGCAGGGATCCCGGACGTTTTTACCGTCTCCATAATCTCTCTGATGCTGTTTAAATAAATGCGCACATCATTTACAATCACTATCCGCGGTTTCTTTTTATCCAGCTTACCATTTTCTTTCAGAGTTTTTTCAACCAGTGCTTCCGTCTGTCTGACATTTAAATTCCCTTTCAGTACTTTTTGCAAAACAGCCTTCTGTGTCTCTTCGTTTTCCAGCTTTAATAAAACACGGGCATGCCTTTCTGTCAGCTTACTGTCATGAAGTTTATTGCGCACAGAAACCGGCAGACGCAGCAGACGCAGTTTGTTGGCAATGGTTGACTGCTTTTTTCCTACCCGGATCGCCATGGACTCCTGGGTCAGGTGAAACGTATTTACAAGCTTTTCATAGCCTTCCGCCTCTTCCAGATAGTGCAGATCCTTGCGCTGCAGGTTTTCGATCAGGGCAATTTCCGCTATCTGCTGGGTAGTATATTCGCTTACAATAACAGGAACCGTACCCAGCCCGGCCATAATCGATGCCCGCAATCTTCTTTCCCCGGCAATGAGGATATAAGTGCCGTCTTTTCCCGGAGCCACCAGAAGAGGCTGCAACACGCCGTACTGACGGATGGAATCGGCCAGTTCCGACAGAGCTTCCGACTCAAATTCCTTACGCGGCTGGTATGGGTTTGGCACAATTTTGGAAAGAGGAACCTGAAGCACCTGGACATCTGTATTTTTTTGCAAATGATCTGTCTTCAGTGTTTCAACATTTAAATCGTTGAATCCATCCTGCACAAGTTTACCCCGCTTTCACTATAGAAAGGATCCGTTCCTTTTTAAACAGATCCTGTTTTTTATTATTTAATACGGTTATATTTTATCATAAAACGCCAATACCTGCAGGAAATTTACGCAAGTAATTTTTCCGGCTGCTTACCCGTTTCCTAGCGGATTTTTTCCCGGAAGGCCGGCCTTGCGGGGATACACAGAGGGTGTATCCTTGATTTTCTGAATGACAATGATGGCCCGCCCGTCATTTAATCCGGGCAGCTCCACTTCTTTCACTGACGTCACCCTGCCGCCTAAAATCCGCAGCGCTTTTTCCCCTTCCAGAAGTTCTTCCTTATATTTGCTCCCTTTTAATGCAATAAAGAAACCGTTCTTCTTTACCAGCGGCAAACAGTATTCTGCCAGAACAGAAAGCCGGGCCACCGCCCTGCTCACTGCAATATCTGCCTGTCCCCGCAGCTTTTTATCCCGCCCGGCATCTTCCGCGCGCATATGTTCAAAGCTTACGTCCGTTAATTGCAGCTGCCTCACGGTTTCCTGCAAAAACTTCAGCCGTTTTTCCAGGGAATCCAGCAATATTAATCGTAAGGAAGGATCATAAATCTTCAGGGGTATTCCGGGAAAACCGGCTCCGGTTCCCACATCTATCACTTTTCTTCCCTGCATTATCGTTTTGTCATAACAAAGCAGGGAATCAATATAATGTTTCACCGCCACATCCTGCGGGGAAGTCAGCGCTGTCAGATTCATGACCTTATTCGTTTCTGTCAGCAGATCAAAATACCGGCCGAACTGCAAAAGCTGGGTCCGGCTTACGGCGATTCCCGCAAGGGAACACTGTTTTTCCAATATCTCCTGACACTGTACGGCTTCCGCAGAAACTGCAACTGTATTTTGTGTAAGTGTTTCAGGCCGGGCTTTCATTGCTTTTCCGCCTCCTGACGGCGATGTACCTCCAGCGCGATCATCAGCACCCCTACATCCGCAGGGGAAACACCGGAAATGCGGGAAGCCTGGCCCAGGGAATCCGGACGAACTTTGTCCAGCTTTTCCGCCGCTTCGTTGGATAGTTCCTTCAACGCAAAATAATCGATGTCTGCCGGGATTTTTTTGCTTTCCAGCCGCAGGGCTTTTTCTACCGCCTGTTTCTGTTTTATAATATAGCCTTCATATTTACACTGGATCTCTGCCTGTTCCATGACCACCGGTGAGATTTCCGGCGCGCCGAAAAATGCCTGCAGCTTTTCATAGGACATTTCGCTGCGCTTCAGCAGGGTCGCAAGGTTCTCTCCTTTTTTCAGGGGCACGCTGCCGGCGGAGATCAGTTTGGCATTGATTTCTTCTGTGGGGGAAACGAGGGTATTCTGCAGGTAATGCATTACCCGTTCGATTTCCGATCTTTTTTTCGTAAACTTCTCCCAGCGTTCGTCTGTGACCAGACCAATCTCCCGGCCTTTTTCCGTCAGCCGCAGATCGCCGTTGTCCTGCCGCAGCAACAGACGGTATTCCGCCCGGGAGGTCATCATCCGGTAGGGTTCGTTGGTGCCTTTTGTCACCAGGTCGTCGATCAGTACGCCGATATACGCTTCATTCCGGCCTAACACCAGAGGCGGTTTGCCCTGCAGTTTACGTACCGCGTTGATGCCGGCAATCAGTCCCTGCCCTGCCGCTTCTTCATAGCCGCTGGTCCCGTTGGACTGGCCTGCCGAGAATAATCCTTTTATGTGCTTATGCTCCAGAGAGGATTTTAATTGCAGCGGATCCAGGCAGTCATAGTCGATGGCATACCCGGGACGCATCATTTTAACATGCTCCATGCCCGGTATGGTCTGCATGAACTTTACCTGTACATCCGCCGGCAAAGCCGAGGACATTCCCTGCACATACATTTCGTTGGTGTTCAGCCCTTCCGGTTCAATGAACAGCTGGTGGCGTTCCTTATCCTTGAAACGGATGATTTTAGATTCAATGGAAGGACAGTAACGGGGACCTATCCCCTCTACCAGCCCGTTGAACATGCCGGACCGGACCAGATTGTCTTTGATGATCTGATGGGTCACGGGAGAGGTATAAGTGAGCCAGCAGGGAACCTGCTCCCGGTTCGTAATATTACTAATGAAGGAAAAGTTACGCAGTTCCGGATCCCCTTCCTGGATCTGCATTTTGGAAAAATCAAGACTGCGCCTGTCCACCCGGGCAGGGGTGCCGGTCTTGAACCGGGTCAGCTCTACCCCGGCTTCCTGCAGGGATGCGGATAATTTGTTGGCGCTGCGCAATCCGTTGGGACCGGATTCATAATTGACACTGCCGAACACGATTTTACTGCGCAGATAAGTTCCTGTACATATAATTACAATAGAAGATTCAAAAACTTCTCCGGTTTCCGCTTCTACCCCCACTACTTCATCATTACGCACCAGCAGTTTATCAATCATCAGCTGCTTTACATCCAGATTTTCCTGGTTTTCCACAACCTTTTTCATGATCACATGGTAAAAAGGTTTATCTGCCTGGGCCCGCAGGGAATGGACAGCATATCCCTTCCCCGTGTTCAGCATGCGCATCTGGATGCAGGCTTCGTCCGCGCTGATAGCCATCTGGCCGCCCAGGGCGTCTATTTCCCCTACCAGTTGTCCCTTAGCACTGCCGCCTACAGACGGGTTACAGGGCATAAGAGCAATATTATCCAGGGAAAGCGTCGCCAGCAGCGTTTTATAACCTAACCTTGCCGCTGCCAGGCTGGCTTCCACCCCGGCGTGTCCTGCCCCTATTACAATTACATCATATGAATCTACAATGATTCCCATTTTTTCTCACTTTCCCACACAGAAACGGGCAAAAATTTCATTGATTATCTCATCCCGTACCGTTTCTCCGGTAATCTCGCCCATCAGGGTCAGAGCCCGGTCCACGTCAATGGTGAGACAATCATACGGGAGCCGGTTTTCCGCGGCTTCCACTGCATCTTTTAAACTGTCCGCAGCCTGGCGCAGCAGATTGATCTGCCGCTCGTTCTGGACGTAAATCTCTTCATCCGACTGTCTGCTGCTGCCGTAGACATATTCCTTCAGCCAGCTTTCCAGTCTGTCAATGCCTTCTTTTGTCTTGGCGGAAATTTCAATGACATTTTCCGGTGCAAACCGTTCCGCCAGTGTTTTGGTGATGATGCTTTCCGAAAGATCCGTTTTGTTTACTACAAAAACCGCATTTTTTCCTTTTATCGCTGCCAGGATCGTCTCATCATCTGACGTTAAAGGCTGGGTTCCGTCCAAAACCACAAGGATCAGTTCGGCTTTGTCCAAAAAGGCACGGCTCCGTTCCACACCCAGTTTTTCCACAAAATCTTTGGTATCGTGGATGCCTGCGGTATCTGCCAGCAGTACGGGAACCCCCCCGATGACCAACTGTTCCTCGATTACGTCCCGGGTCGTTCCCTCATATTCGGATACAAGCGCCCTGTCTTCTTTTAACAGTGTGTTCAGCAGACTGGACTTGCCTACGTTAGGACGTCCGATAATCGCCGTCCGCAGTCCTTCTTTTAAAATTTTGCCGGTATGGGCTCCTTCCAACAGGACGGATACTTCTTCTGCCGCTTCGGATATGGAATTTTTTACTTCATTATAAGTTACGTCTTCTATGTCTTCTTCCGGGTAATCAATCACCGCTTCCAGATGCACGATCACATCCCGCAGCTTTCTGCGGACCTCTTTCAGTTTTTTTGAAAGGAATCCTTCCTGCTGCTGCACTGCAATTTTCAGGGCGGCGGCACTTTTGGAATTGATGATATCCATGACGGATTCCGCCTGGACCAGATCGATGCGGCCGTTCAAAAACGCCCGTTTCGTAAATTCCCCGGGTTCGGCCGGACGGGCTCCGTAATAATACGTCAGCGCCAGGATCTGGCGGATACTCTGCATACCGCCGTGACACTGTATTTCAATTACGTCTTCCGCTGTATAGGACCGGGGGGCTTTCATATAGACCGTCATCACTTCGTCTATATCTTTTCCCTCTCTGTCCCTGACAAATCCATAGACCATCGTATGGGAAGGATAGGTTTCCAGTTTTTTCCCGGATGCGGCAAAAAACATCTTATCCGCAATTTGCAGGGCATCCGCACCGCTTATCCTCACAATGCCGATAGCCGCGTTTCCCGGCGCTGTTGTAACAGCGCTGATCGTATCTTCCTGTATCATGCTATCACCTGAAATAACAAAATAAACCCGGGCAGAAAATCTACACCGGGTTTTCCATTATTGATTACTTTTTAAGTTCAATAACAACCTTACGGAAGGGTTCGCTTCCCTCGCTCAGCGTCGTAATTTTGTTATCGTTCTGCAACGCGGTGTGGATTATTTTCCTTTCATGAGGGTTCATGGGCTCCAACACAATGCGTTCTCCGCTTTTCTTTACCTTGTCGGCCAGGCGTTTTGCCAGACGGGTCAGCGTTTCTGCCCTGCGGTCACGGTAATTTTCCACATCAATCACAATGTGTACTCTGTTTTCCGTGTTTTTATTGGCCACCAGATTGGTCAGATACTGTAAGGAATCCAGCGTCTGTCCGTGTTTGCCGATCAGGATGCCCATATCATCGCCATGAAGCTTCAACACCACACAGCCGTCTTTTTTATTGACAAACTTTTCCATGACGACTTCAATCTTCATGGCCTTGAAAATCTTGGCCAGGAATTCTTTGGCTTCGTCAACAACAGCATCGTCCACTACAAACTCTTTGACATTTTCACTGGAAGAGCGTTTGTTTTTGCGTTCCGCCAGCGTATTCTTAACTGCAGCAGATACAGCGGTCGCCGTTTCTACTTTTTCATTCACTGCATTCCTGACTTTATCTCCGCTTTCCTTCACAGAGTCAACCGTATCATTCCATTTTTCTTTAACCCTGTTATTGAAAGCTTTCTGTTTTTCATCCAGCTCGTCGGCTTTTTCTCCAACTTTACGTAACACAGCTCCTGCCGATTCCGTTGTTTTTTCTCCGAACGAAACAACTTTTTCTTTTAAAGATTCCGCAACGGTGGGATCTTCTATATTTTCTGATTTCAGGGAAATGGTATCCGCTTTGGGGGTTACCAGAATTTTTGCTTCTTTTTTACCGAAACCCAGAAATCCTTTTTTCGGCTCTATCAGAACTGTATAATCTACTTCTTCTTTCTTGAGGTTCAGTTCTTTTAACGCTGCTTCCAACGCTTCTTCTACTGTTTTACCTACAGATTCTACGTTCATTTTTTACTCCTTATCAATCTTAAAACCGTCCTTATTTACGGTCCATCTGCGAGTTAATATAAGCCTGCTGGGCAATCTGCATGATGTTCATTACGATCCAGTAAAGAACCAGCGCGGCAGGAAAACTTAAACTGATATACCCGATAAACAGCGGCATAAAGTAGGTCATCATCTGCCCCTGCATCATGCCCATCAAACCGTCCTGCTGTTTATCATTGGGATTCTTTTTGGGCATTGTCTGCTTCGCCTGAATATAAGTCGTTACAGCAGACACAACAGGTAAAATATACATTGGATCCGGATTGGCGATATTTTCCATCCACAGGAAATTAGCAGGTCCTTCGTACTGGAAATCCCGGACAGCATAATAAATACCAAACAAAATAGGCATCTGAATCAGTAACGGCAAACAACCGGCCATGGGATTCACACCCTGATCCTTGTACAGCTTGGCCAGTTCCTGGTTCAGACGAACCTTATCATTCTTATATTTTTCCTGAATTTCTTTCATCTTGGGCTGAATCGACATCATAGCCCTTGTAGATTCAATCTGTTTCTTCGTCAGAGGGAACAGGATAATTTTAATAATGACGGTCATCAGTACGATTGCCAGACCGTAATTCGGGAAACCAAAGCCTCCCAGAAAATGATACAACGTCTGAATGACCTTAATAACCAGATTCGATATAAAGTCCAATTTTTCACTCCTTCAATGATACGCACATCATTTCACAGGATCATATCCCCCGTCGTGCCAGGGATGGCAGCGGCAGATTCGTTTTACCGCCATCCAGCAGCCTTTTATAATCCCCTTTTTCTCAATAGCTTCAATCGCATATTGGGAACAGGTGGGATAATATCTGCAGTTATTTCCCAGCAGCGGGGATATGCATAACTGATAAAAACGAATCAGGGAAACCAGTATAGTTTTAATAATGTAAGTAAAACCCTTTTTCATTTTTATTCCTGCTGCAGCAACGCTGCCCGTTTTGCCAGTCTTAAGAAAACCCGTTCATACGTTTTGTAATCTGCCTGTGCCAGTCTTTTACGGGCTACCCAAATCACCCGGAAATTTGATTTCAGCTCTGCTTTATGCATACGAAAGACTTCGCGCATCATACGTTTTATATGATTGCGAATAACGGCGTTACCTACTTTCTTACCCACAGCAAAACCTATTTTTATTTTTTCATTTTCGCCGGGCAATACATAGAAAACAGATAAGCCGTCCACCACAGAATGTCCTTTTTCATACACATTCTGAAACTCTTTCTTGGCTTTAATCTTATTGGATTTGGGAAAAGTAAACTCTTTCATTGCGTCCATACTCCTGTCTACATGGAAAAAATAGGCCACTCGCGCGGCCTATTTATTCTAAAGTTATGCAGACAATTTCTTTCTGCCTTTTAAGCGTCTTCTTTTCAGAACCTGGCGGCCACCCAGTGTAGCCATTCTTTTACGGAAACCGTGCGTTCTTTTTCTTCTCAGATTGTTGGGCTGGAATGTACGTTTCACAGTGCTTACCTCCTTCATTCCATGGTCTTATCAATCTCTATATAAATGATTTCAATTGATAGCTGACAGAATTATACTAAAAACCCCTCACAGTGTCAAGGATTTAACAATATTTCACAAAATAAATGCGATTCTGTCCTGTGGATAACTTTTATTTTTATCAGTTTTATGGTAAAATAAAGAGTAAATTTTTAAGAAAGGAAATGCTTCATGGAAACATTTGAGTTACCGCAAATCTGGGAGCGGCTGACTGATAAATTAAGCCACGCCACCAGTGAATCCAATATGGACATGTACATCCGGCAGATCACCCCTCTCCGGCTGGAAAATGACATTATATACTGTTCTGTACCCAGCACTACCCTGTGTTCCGCTATCCAGCAGAATTTTCTGCCGCTCATTTCAGCTGCACTGAAAGAAATTACCAATAATAATAACATACAGGTGGAACTTAATATAAAAAATCATAACAGCCTGGATGTTCCCAAAGAAACATATAAAACAAAATCCCTGTTCAGTGAAGATGAAAAATCGAAAGATACTTCTTTCGAAAGCAATATTAATAAAAAACAGCGTTTTGAAACTTTTGTAGTAGGCAATTCCAACCGCTTTGCCACAGCAGCGGCCCAGGCAGTTGCCAAAGATCCCGGCAATGTGTACAACCCTTTGTTTATTTATGGGAATTCCGGTTTGGGAAAAACACATCTGATGCACGCCATTGGCAATGCTATTTTGGAAGTGAATCCCGGTGCAAAAGTCAAATATGTGACCAGCGAAACCTTTACCAATGAAATCATCAATGCTATTCAAAACCATACCGTCAAGGATTTTCAGGAAAAATACCGCACCATTGACTGTCTGATCATCGATGATATTCAGTTTTTGGAAAACAAGGAACGGACACAGGAAGAATTCTTTCACACATTCAATGCGTTAAAAGAAGCCAATAAACAGATTGTTATTTCCAGTGACCGTCACCCGCAGAGCATGGACAAACTGGAAGAAAGACTGCGTTCCCGCTTTGTCAACGGCCTCACGGTAGATATCCAGCCGCCGGACCTGGAAACCCGTATCGCCATCCTACGGAAAAAAGCAGAATTGGAAAATATAGAAATGCCAAACGAAGTCATACAGACAGTTGCCATCAGCATCGATAACAACATCCGTATGATTGAAGGCGCCTTCAACCGGATCGTTGCGTATGCAGACTTAATGCATATGCCCATTGACATGAAAGTTACTGCCAAAATTTTGGAAGATTTCGGATCCCACACACGGCAGAACATTACCATTGAAAATATTACCAACCATATCTGCAATTTCTTTAACCTGCAAAAGGAAGATTTAATAGGTAAAAAACGTCCAAAAAATATAGCCATGCCACGACAGATTGCCATGTATCTCTGCAGAACGCTCACAGACTCTTCCCTTCCGAAAATCGGGCAGTATTTCGGAGGCAGGGATCATACCACGGTAATCCATGCCTGTGAAAAGATAGACAAATTACGAAAAGAAGATAAAAGTTTTGACAACCAGATACAGCAATTTGAAGAAAAAATCCGTTCCCTCTGATTTAATTTCTTTTTTCCGGTATCACTGTGAAAAAGTATGTGTATAAACTGTTACTTTCCTGTGGATACTTTTGAACAAGTACCTTTCCTGTTCATACTGTTCATAATCTTTTACACACTATCAACAGGTTATACACAATCGGAATTACGAAATTAAGCCTATGCGGACCGGTTTTCCACAAAATACACAGCATTTACGATTACGATTAAAAAAATTAATATATAAAATAAATAAAATGAAAAAAGAAAGGAATGTGAACAAATGAAATTTACTTGCACAACCACAGATTTGAATAAAGCGGTACAGTCTGTAATGCCAGCCATTGCAGCCAAACCCAGTACACCTATCTTCGGAGGCATGCATATCATTGCAGCCAATAATACCTTGCGGCTGGAAGGAATGGATATCAACCTGTCCATGAGCAATGAAATCAAAGCGGAAGTGGAAGAATCCGGTGAAATTGTAATCGCGGCTTCCCGTTTTAATGATTTAGTCCGTAACTTTAACGGGGAAACCGTAAAAGTTACGAAATCGGAAAATGACAATAACGTACGCCTCCAATCCGGAAAGGCAGATTATAAGATTTTGCTGATGAATGTAAATGAATATCCCAAGTATCCTTCCATTGAAGCTACCCAGTCCTTTGTTTTAGAAGAAGAAAAAATTAAAGAACTGATTAAAAAGACAGCATTTGCCTGCTCCAGTGATTCAGCCAGGCCTTTATTTACCGGCGTACTCTGCGACATCAAGGATAATAAGATTACCTTTGTGGGAACCAATACGCACCGTTTGGCCATCCGTACGCTGGATGTAGAAAATGCACCGGACATGAGCGTTATCATTCCTTCCCTGGTTTTAAAGGAAATCAATAAAAACCTGAATGGAAAGCTTCCTCAGGATGTAATCTTTTCCATTGTTAATAACCAGTTGATGGTAAAAATCGGAAACTGGTCTGTTGTATCCCGCCTCATTGAAGGAAAATTCCCTGATTATAAGAGGGTCATTCCGCCGCAGTTTTCGGTAAAAACAAAAGTAAATGTAAAAGATCTGGCCGGCGCTGTCAGCCGCATGAGCCTGTGCAGCGGCAGTGAAAACGATTACAGTATTGTAAAAATCAGTATAGGCAGCAATGAAATAAAAGTTATGTCCAGCAGTCCGGATGTAGGTACCGGCGAAGAAATTATTTCCTGCAATACAGAAGGAAATCCCATAAATGTAGCGTTTAATGCCGCGTACATCATGGATATCATGAAAAATATTGAAACAGAAGAAGCAGAAATTAATCTGAACAATTCGTTGAGCCCGGTATGCATCAAACCTATCAGTGAAGAAGAATATATTTATATTGTAACGCCGGTAAGGGTAATTTTCTAAAATATGAAAATAAATAAGCTTCAACTGGTCAATTTCCGTAATTATGATCATTGTTCCGTTGCTTTTGATAAAATGGTAACTGTGTTTTACGGTAAAAACGGGCAGGGAAAAACAAATATTCTTGAAAGTATTTTTTATTCTGCTTTTGGGCTAAGCCACCGTACGAACAAAGAAGATGAAATGGTCAAATTTTCATCGGAAGGAATGGCGGTGCTTCTGGATTTTGCAAAAGAAGACGGAAGCCATTCCATCCATATGAAACGTTTTACAGAAAACGGGAAATATCACAAAGAAATAAAAATTGACGGAAAAAAAACTACGGCAAAGGATCATTACAGTTTTTTAAATACGGTAATGTTTTCTCCGGAAGATTTGCAGATTATCAAAGGAGATCCTTCGTTACGCCGGCGTTTTATGGATATGGAAATTTCCCAGACTGACCCTGTTTATTATGCGCTTCTTGTCCGCTACCGCAGACTGATCAAGCAACGAAACAGCCTGTTAAAAGGAATTCGGGACCATAATCAGCCGCAGGAACCGCTTACTGCGTGGGATGAAGAACTTGCCGATACGGCAGCGCAGATTTTGATCAAAAGGCTGGATAATCTCAGAAAACTGAAAGAAATCGCGATTCCTGTATTTCATATTTTGTCCGATAAAATTGATTCTTTGGAAATAAAGTATGAAATGAAAGGGAATGACGGAGAGTTATTTTATCCGGAAGAAGAAAAAATAGAAAATATGAAAGACTTTTATATTGAAAGTCTTAAAGAACGCAGGTTCAAAGATATTATGCAGGGAAGTACAGGAATCGGCATCCACAGAGATGATTTAAAAACGTATATCAACGAAGCGGACAGCAGGTCTTTTGCTTCCCAGGGCCAACAGCGCTGCTGCGCCCTTGCTTTAAAGCTTTCTCAAATTGAATATGTAAAAAAAGTTTCAGGAGAATATCCTGTCCTGTTGCTGGACGATGTGATGAGTGAATTGGATCAGTACAGAAGAAATCAGCTGATTGGTTTTATCAACGATAAAGTACAGACAATCATTACGGTAAATGATAAAACCCTGATTCCTGATTTTGGGTCTAATCAGTATTTTAATGTGGAAAAAGGGAACATAAAATTAAATTGAGATGGAAGATGTAGAAAAAACAGTATTGAAGATGATTGGTTCCCAGGCGAATCAAAATCAGTACAGTCTGTTTAAAATGAAAGCCTGTTGGAAAGAAATAATAGGGAATAATAATGCAAAGCATTGCGGACCCGTAAAACTGGAACGCAGGATTTTAACATTGCAGGTAGATTCTTCTGTCTGGGCTAACCAGTTTTTATATTATAAGAATCAGTTTATTCAACAAATCAATACATTTATCGGAACCGATTATGTAAAGGATATCAAGTTTACCCAGGGTAAAAATTTTAAAAAAGGATTTAGAAATAAAGGGGAAACAACTGATATCAGGGAGAATAAACTTCGTATCCCTCCCGCAACAGAAGAAGAAAAGAAAGGGTTACAGTTAAAATTTTCCCATATTGCGGATGATAAAATCAGAAACGCTATCATTGGCGTAGAAGAAACAAAACTGGGACTGGAAAAGCTGTACAGGGAAGGGGTTATTAAAAAATGCCCTGTGTGCGGCAGTTTTTTAAAAAATAATGAAACAATCTGTTATGCCTGTGAAATAAAAATGAAGCAGGAGCTGGAATACAAGCTTTGGAACCATATCCTTAAAGAACCGTGGATTCAGTGGTATGACCTGCAAAAAGCGGTAAAATGCAGCGAAACAGATTTTACTATGATTAAAAACGATATTAAAAATTATTTTTTTGAAAAGATACGCACCAAAACAGCCGACAGTCAGGAAATAAAACTGGGAATACAACTGAAAGCTGAAAAACCGCTGGCTCTTATTTCAGAAAAAGAATATGAAAATATTTTAAAGTTTTTGCAAAAAGGAAAATAAAATGTACGTTCATTTAGGAGGAGGTTGTCTCATCAGAGCAACAGAAATTATAGGAATTTTTCCGGTAAAGAATAATACGGAATTATATACAGGTTTAAAGAATAAAAAAGGCGGATGTTATGAAACGGAAGATTTGTCGGATAACGGTATCATTGACAGTATCGTGCTGACAGACAATAAAATGTATTTATCAGCGATTTCATCATCTACTTTACAAAAACGGGTGAATCAAAACTTAATTTATAATAACGGAGGAAACAATGGCTGAAAATAATGAAACAGTGTTACAGACAAGTGATGATGCGGAGAAAATCCGCGCTGCAGAAGAAGCCAGACAGGTAGAAATTGAAAAGGAAATCAAGGAAGCTACTGGTGTGGAAGGTCAGTACGGCGCCAGTCAGATCCAGGTTTTAGAAGGACTGGAAGCGGTACGGAAACGCCCCAGTATGTATATTGGCAGTATTTCCAGCCGCGGTCTGCATCATCTGGTATCGGAAGTTGTAGATAACAGTATTGATGAAGCGCTGGCGGGTTTTTGCGATACGATTAAAGTTACCATTAATTCGGATAACAGTATTACCGTAGTGGATAATGGCCGCGGTATTCCTGTTGATATGCATAAGACAGGCAAACCGGCAGTAGAAGTAGTTATGACTGTATTACATGCCGGCGGCAAATTCGGTGACGGAGGGTATAAGGTTTCCGGCGGTCTGCACGGTGTAGGCGTATCCTGTGTAAATGCTTTGTCGGAAAAGATGGAAGTAGAGGTACGTCGTAACGGAAAACGGTACGGTATTGAATTTATGCGGGGCAAGACAAGTAAGCCTTTGTATGAAATCGGCGAAGCGGATTCTACCGGGACTACGGTACATTTTATTCCGGATAAAACGATTTTTACCGAAACGGTATACGATTATGATATTTTACGGCTTCGTCTCAGGGAATTGGCCTTTTTAAACAAGGGTGTGACCATTTCGCTGCAGGACGAACGGGACGGACGGAGCGAGACCTTCCATTTCAAGGGAGGTATCATTGAATTTGTTAAGTATGTAGACGCCAATAAGGATAAAATTAATGCGGAACCGATTTATGTAGAAGGTGTCAAAGATACAAATATTGTGGAAGTAGCCATGGAATATACCGACAGTTATACGGAAAATATATTCAGCTACGTAAACAATATCAATACGGAAGAGGGCGGTACCCATTTAAGCGGTTTTAAACAGGCCCTTACCCGTTCCGTCAATGATTATGCACGTAAAAATAATTTATTGAAAGATAATGACGAAAACCTGAGCGGCGATGACTGCAGGGAAGGTATTACCGCGGTAATCAGTATTAAAGTGCAGGAACCCCAGTTTGAAGGGCAGACAAAGACAAAACTGGGAAACAGTGAAATCCGCGGTATCGTTGATAATCTGGTAACGGAACAGCTGGAAGAGTTCTTTGAAGAACATCCCGGTGAAGCAAAAAAGATTATTGAAAAAGCGGTCATGGCTTCCCGCGCCCGGGCGGCCGCCCGCAAGGCCAGGGACCTGACCCGGAGGAAGAGTATTCTGGAAAGCAGCAGTCTTCCCGGCAAGCTGGCCGACTGCCAGAGTAAAGATAACACCATGACAGAAATTTATCTGGTAGAAGGTGATTCCGCAGGCGGCAGCGCCAAGCAGGGACGTGACCGCAAGTTCCAGGCGATCCTGCCGTTGCGCGGTAAAATTTTAAATGTAGAAAAAGCCCGTCTGGATCGTATGCTGTCCAGTGATGAGATTAAAAATATGATTACCGCCTTTGGCTGCGGCATTGGTGAAGATTTTGATATTACCAAAGCCCGGTACGGAAAAATCATTATCATGACCGATGCGGATGTGGACGGCGCCCATATTGCGACGCTGCTTCTGACTTTCTTCTACCGCTATATGAAACCTCTCATCACGGAGGGTCATGTCTATATTGCCAAACCACCCCTGTATTTAGTGAAAAAGGGACAAAAAGCTCACCGTTATGCTTATACCGATGAGGAATTGCGGGTTTGCATGGACGAAATCGGCAGCGATAAGAAAAATGTGACAGTGCAGCGTTACAAAGGTCTGGGCGAAATGAATCCGGAACAGTTGTGGGAAACGACCATGGATCCCCAATATCGTACCCTGTTGCAGGTAACTCTGAGCGACGCGGCGGAAGCAGACGCCATCTTCTCGATCCTGATGGGAGACAAAGTTGAACCCCGCCGGCAGTTTATTGAAGAGAATGCTACCAAAGCGGTGCTTGACCTGTAAGCAGTGTGGGAGTTTCCTTTAAGGGAATAAACACAGTCATTTTATTATCCTGTTTTATTAATTGCTATGATGGAGATTAATCGTGAAAATAAGAAAGAATCTCTCCGACGCGGATATGTTTCGCGGCGTTGAAGAAGAAGAAAGCTTTGAAACAGCCTTGTTAAGCGATGACAGCCGCCGTATAAAACTGCGTAAAAATTCTTCTGCAATCAAAAAAGAAGCGGAGGCTATGATGCTTCCCCCGGAAGCAATAGAGAAACTGAACCGTTGTATCTTGGAAGTCAGTATGGAATGGCTAAAAGACAAAGGCGGGGACGTAGACTGGAAAGTTATAAGGGAAGGGACCAGCATTATCATTAAGCCGGCTCCTGCCAAAAAGAAGGTACGGTCATGAATAAACTGTTCTTTCCCCAGGGAACGTTGCACATTGACGATAATCAGCCTGTTCGGGAAATCGCCTTTTCCATATGCGGCGGTCGGAAACCGGCAGCAGGCTGGCTGCAAATGACAGCGGAAAAACTGCCGGGAACCCCTGAATTTTTTGCTGCGGACAGAGGGTTAAATTATTATCATACCGCCCGGTTTTATCCCGATAAGGTCATTGGAGACGGTGACAGTGCCGACCCGGTTCTCTGGCAGCAGGCGGTAGAACAGGGGAAAGCGGAAGTGTTTCCGGTGGACAAGAATGAAACAGATTTACAGCTGTTGCTGGAAATCCTGCCGCCAGAAAAATTATGGATTCTTTCCGGTGTCTACGGGGGCAGGCTGGACCATCTGCTGAGCGCCTTTGAAACATTAGGTACTGCAGCACTGCAGAAGAACCGTACCATTGTGCTGGCAGATGAAAGGGAAATTACGGTTTTTGTTCCGGCGGGAGTAAAAATTAAATTTTATCCCCCTGCCGAAGAAACACCGGTAGCCGTTTCCCTGCTTTCCTTTACGGAAAAAAGCAAAGTTTCCATAACCGGTACAAAATGGCAATTGGAAGAAACTGAACTGAGCCGCAATAACCCCTTTGCTATCAGCAATGAAATGAGTGAAACAGAAATGATAAGGGAATTGCCACATGTGTCTTTCACCTGCCATACGGGCATGACAGTATTTTATATTGCGGGTTAAAAAATAGTAAAATTTTAAAATTTATTTATAAAGATTGATATATGAGGTGATACAGTGGACGATACGACAAAAACCCCTGAACAGGAAACAATAAATGAACAGGAAAACGTTGTGATGAATGATGATGGTTATATTGCTTCCGGCGGAAAGATTGAGGAAGTTGATCTGACCAATAAAATGAAAGATTCTTATATCAACTACGCCATGAGCGTAATTGTACAGCGCGCGCTGCCGGATGTAAGGGACGGTCTGAAACCGGTACACCGGAGAATCCTGTATGCCATGCAGGAAGCAGGAATGACTTCCAACCGTCCTTATAAAAAATCGGCGCGTATCGTCGGTGAAGTATTAGGTAAATACCATCCTCACGGAGATTCTTCCGTTTACGATGCCACCGTGCGTCTGGCTCAGGATTTTAATACCCGTTATCTGCTGGTAGACGGTCACGGAAACTTTGGCAGCGTGGACGGCGACAGCCCGGCAGCCATGCGTTATACGGAAGTCCGTATGACAAAAGTGGCGGAAGCCATGCTTGAAGATATAGAAAAAGATACGGTTGAGTTTGGTCCTAACTATGATGAATCTTTAAAAGAACCTACCGTACTTCCGGCCAAGATACCAGCCCTGCTGGTGAACGGTTCTGCCGGTATTGCCGTCGGTATGGCTACCAACATCCCGCCTCATAACCTGCGGGAAGTTGTCAAAGGCATTGATATGCTGATCGATAACCCGGATGTTTCGGTAGACGAGCTGATGACGGCTGTCAAAGGTCCGGATTTTCCTACCGGCGCTACTATTCTGGGAAGGGAAGGCATCCGTCAGGCTTACACAACCGGCAGGGGCATTATCAAAGTGAGGGCCAAGGCAGAAATTGAGCCTATGGCGAAAAATAAAAACCGCATCGTGGTGACGGAGATTCCGTATCAGGTAAATAAAGCACGCCTGCTGGAAAATATTGCGACTTTGGTCAAAGACGGTGTTATTGAAGGTATTACGGATCTGCGGGACGAATCAGACCGCCGCGGTATGCGAGTCGTAATAGAACTGAGGTCTGACGTAGTTCCGGATGTTATCCTTAACAAATTATACAAACATACACAGCTGCAGGATTCCTTCGGTGTCATCATGCTGGCGCTGGTGGATAACAAGCCGAAGATCCTGAATCTGAAACAGATTTTGGAATGTTATGTTTCCCATCAGAAGGATGTAGTAACCCGCCGGACCCGTTACGATTTGGCAAAAGCAAAGGAACGCGCGCATATTTTAGAAGGGTTGAAGATTGCGCTGGATCATCTGGATGAAGTCATCAAAACCATCCGCAACAGTGCCAATGCAGAAATCGCAAAGGCTTCCTTAATGGAAAAATTCAGCCTCTCCGACCGCCAGTCCCAGGCAATTCTGGATATGCGCTTACAGCGGCTGACCGGCCTGGAACGCAAAAAGATTGATGACGAGTATGTAGATGTACTACAGACCATTGATTATCTTGAAAGCGTACTGGCAGATGAGCAGAAAGTGTTAGATATCATTAAAAAGGATCTGCAGGAAAAAGCGGATAAGTTTGGCGATGACCGCCGGACGGAAATCGTGAACGATACCGGGGATATGGATGTGCTGGATCTCATTGCAGACGAAGAAATCGTCATTACCCTGAGCAACCAGGGCTATATCAAACGGCAGACCCCGGATAATTTCCGTAAGCAGCAACGGGGCGGTATCGGTAAAAAAGGCGGCAGCGGCAAGAAGGAAGACGATTTTACCCAGTATCTGTTCCTTGCCACAACACACAATTATGTTCTGTTCTTCACTAATAAAGGACAGGTTTATACGTTGCGGGGTTATCAGATTCCGGAAGCCGGCCGTACGGCCAAAGGGACTGCCATTATCAACCTGCTGCAGCTGAGTCCGGGAGAAAAGATTACCGCTGTAATCAACGTTTCCGAATTTGAGGAAAATAAATACCTGTTCATGGCTACGGATAGAGGCACGGTAAAACGCTGCAAGCTGACAGACTTTTCCTTTGTACGCCGGAGCGGTCTGAAAGCCATTGTTCTCAATGAAGATGAGGAACTGATCAGCGTCAGGATGACGGATGGCAATTCCTCGATTTTAATAGCTACGCGGGATGGCATGGCCATTCATTTCAGTGAAGAAGATGTACGCTGCATGGGCCGGAGTGCTCACGGTGTGCGGGGTATCAATCTGGCGCGTCACGATACGGTAGTGGCTATGGATTGTGCGGATAATCCGGAAAGCGAAGTACTGACCGTCACAGAAAAGGGCCAGGGAAAACGTACGAAACTGTCCGAATATACAAAGCAAACCCGTGGCGGTAAGGGTCGTATCAATTACAAGCTCACTTCTAAGACAGGCGATGTGGTGGGCATGACGGTTGTGAATCCGAAAGACGAACTGTATATTATTACCGCAGCGGGTATTGTGATCCGCATGGATGTGGATCAGCTGCGTAAACTGGGCCGTAATACCCAGGGTGTAAATGTGATTACCTTACGGGAAGACGATACGGTTACGTCAATTGCCGCGGTAAAATCCGAAGAAGAAATTGTAAAAGAATAAAAAGTTTCATTTAAAATTTATAACGCCGTGGATAGAAATAAGCACAGTTTTACCGCGGCGTTTTAAAGTCTGGAATCGCCATGTTTTGTAAAATATGGTAAAATAAACATATGACAAAGATATCAAAAATACTATTGCAATTTTGGTATGGGAAGTGAAATAATGAACTTTTTTAAAGAAACAGACGTTGTGGTTATCGGCGGCGGCATTGTAGGCACAGCGATACTGCGTGAACTGAGCAAATATAGTTTACGCTGTTTATTGGTAGAAAAAGAACCGGATGTGTCCACAGGTACCACAAAAGCAAACAGCGCTGTATGCCACGCAGGCTTTGACGCTCCTACCGGAAGCTGGAAACAAAAGACCAATGTGCGGGGTAATGCGCTGTATCATCAGTTGCAGGAAGAATTGAATCTGGATATCAAATGGACCGGCAGCCTGGTGGTGGCAACCAGCGAAGAGGAAGTGCAGCAACTACAGGTATTGCTGGAACGGGGTAAAGCAAATGGTGTTCCCGGTTTGCAGATCATCACAAAAGAAGAAGTGTTGGAAAAGGAACCGAACCTGACGACAGCACTTGCTGCAATGTGGGCGCCTACCGCTGGTGTGGTATGGCCTTTTGGCTGTGCGGTCGCTTTTGCCCAGTGTGCGGTACAGAACGGAGCGGAAGTGATTTGCGATTGCGCGGTTACAGGTTTTGTTAAGGAAAACAACGCTGTAACGATAGTGAATACAACAAAGGGAGCAATTCGGACAAAATGTGTAATCAACGCAGCAGGCATCTATGCGGAAGAGATTGCCAAACTGGCAGGAGATGATTCGTTTACCATTACACCCCGTAAAGGCGAATACATTCTATTTGACAAGACGGCTGCTTCTTCTTTGGTATATGGAGTTGTATTCCCCTGTCCTACTGAAAAAAGCAAAGGGATTCTGGTGTGCACTACGACCCACGGTAATACGTTTATCGGTCCCAATGCCAATGAACAATTCAGTAAAGAAGATACTTCCGTTACGTCTGGCGGCATGGATGAAATTATTGCAGGCGCCCGGAAGCTGGTTCCCAATCTGCCTATGGGAGCATGCATAACGGAATTTGCGGGGCTGCGGGCTGCCTCAGATACAGGAGACTTTATTCTGGGTGCTTCCAAAGTACCGGGTTTCTTTAATGCGGCAGGGATTCAGAGTCCGGGCATCGCTGCGGCTCCTGCCATTGCCGAGGTAGTCGTGGAAGCAATCGGGAAAGAAATGTATCTTCGTAAAAAAGACAACTGGAACGGAAGGTTGCCGAAGAAGACGGCATTTAATCGCATGACCGGTGCGGAAAAACAGAAAGCGATTCAGGATAACAGTCTTTACGGGCGGGTGATCTGCCGCTGTGAAACGGTTACGGAAGGCGAAATCGTAGATGCAATCCGTCAGCCGGTAGGAGCCCGTACGGTTGACGGCGTGAAGCGCCGTACCCGGGCCGGCATGGGCCGTTGCCAGGGAGGTTTCTGCGGACCCAGGGTAACACAGATACTGGCACGGGAGCTGGGTATCCCGGTGGAAAAGGTGCTGAAAGAACGTCCGGGGTCAGAGCTTTATTTCAAAAAATTTGAAGAGTGATCTGTGAACAGTGCGGAATGATAAAAGCAGACAGTGGTTTTGATGTTGGAGTGGAATAGAATGAAACTGTATGATGTAGTAATAGTAGGAGGCGGTCCTGCCGGACTTTCGGCCGCGTATTCGGCCTATCAGAATGGAGCCAGACAGATTTTGGTCATGGAACGGGACCGGGAAATGGGCGGCATTTTGCAGCAGTGTATCCATAACGGCTTTGGCCTGCATCACTTCAAGGAAGAATTGACAGGCCCCGGTTATGCAGGACGTTGTATTGCGTTGATTAAAGACCTGCCGGAAATTGAAACCATGACAGATACAATGGTGCTTTCTGTTACGAAGGATAAACTGGTAACCGCAGTGAATCCTGAAAATGGTCTATTTACCGTACAGGGAAAGACCGTGATTCTGACCATGGGCTGCCGGGAACGCACGCGGGGCGCAATCCGTACGGCAGGGGAACGCCCGGCCGGTATTTTTACGGCAGGCGCAGCCCAACGTATGGTGAACATGGAAGGCTATCTGCCCGGAAAGAAAATAGTTATTTTAGGCAGCGGTGACATCGGCCTCATCATGGCCCGCCGCATGAGCCTGGAAGGATGTAAGGTGCAGGCGGTATGCGAAATCTGTCCCTATTCCAACGGGCTGACCCGCAATATGGTACAGTGCTTATATGATTTTGATATCCCGCTGTATCTCTCTCATACGATTTTGAAAATTAAAGGCAAAGACCGGGTGGAAGGGGTTACCGTTGCCAAAGTGGATGAAAAGATGCGCCCCATTCCCGGTACGGAGTTTGATATTGCCTGTGATACCCTGCTGCTGTCCGTGGGTCTGATTCCGGAGAATGAGCTGTCAATGGCGGCGGGAGTGGAAATGGCTCCCTTTACCAACGGACCCCGGGTTGACCAGCGGAGGCAGACTAACCTGCCGGGTATCTATGCGGCGGGCAATGTGGTGCATGTGCATGACCTGGTTGATTTTGTTTCCGACGAGGCGGAAATTGCGGGAAAGTTTGCCGCGATGGAAGCTGCAGGAACGCTGTCGCCGGCTGTGAATACGGTGGAAGTCTCTGCAGTGAACGGTATCCGTACGTGTGTGCCCCAGGTATTGCATTTACCGGAAGAAGGAGAGCCGGTGCGGCTGTTTATGCGGGTGGGAGCTCCTGACCGCAAGGTTACACTGGAAGTGAAGTGCGGAGACGAAGTTCTCATGAAAAAGATGCTGCCGGTAGTAAAGCCCAGTGAAATGATTACGCTGGACATACCTGCCGGGAAAACGAAGCTGATGCACGACAAAATTGAAGTAGGTCTGCAGCTAAAGGGGTAAGGAGGGCAAAATGGAGACAAAGACAATGAACTGTATCATGTGCCCCATGGGCTGTGAAATGACTGTAACATTAGAAGACGGAAAATTTGTCAGCGTGACTGGCAACAGTTGTCCCAGGGGAGCAAAATATGCGGAAACGGAAGTAACAGATCCCCGGCGCATGCTGACAACAACCATCCGGATAAAAGGCGGACTATTGCCGTTGCTGCCGGTTGTTTCAGCGGATGTACTGCCAAAGGGAAGGATTGCGGATTGTGTGGCGTATCTCCGGAATGTGACAGTGGAAGCGCCTGTAAAGGCCGGAGAAATTATTGTGCATGATATTTTGGGTCTGGGTGTGGATATTGTGGCAAGCCGGGAAATGTGAATGCGTGTACTGCACACAGGTTTGACAGGTTGTTATTTTTGTAATAGAATAAAGTGTATTTTATGAATTGTTTTAAGAGATAAAAATATTTCTAAAAAAAATGGAAAAGTATTGTGTTTTGTGTTATAATACATCAATAAGGTTATATACAGCCATATAATACTTTGCAGTTAAAATAATTCAAGGGAGGGTCTACAGTGTCTGAAGCAAAGTCGTTTCAGGAAAAATGTCGGCGTTTAGGCGCTAAAATTAAGTATTACCGTACTATCGCAGGTCTGAACCAAACTGCATTAGCTACTAAACTGGGAATATCTTATCAGTACCTGAGCCGGATTGAATGCGGAAAACAGAGTCCCAGCTTTCCGTTGTTATCTGCGTTGGCGGACGAGTTAAAGGTTGACCTGGCTGAACTGGTCAGCGACAGGGATATCCGGAGATATTAATCCCATCGTTTGTTGTTTGAAAAGGAGTATAAAAATAGAGCGGCATTGAAAACAATGCCGTTTTATTTTTTATAACAAAAACCCGGAAACGTTAAATAAAACGTTCCGGGCTTTTTGTTAATCTGAATTATAGTATTAGTCGATGGTCCAGTTTACCTGATTTGTGTGCAGATAATGCTCTGCTTTTTCAGATAACGGTTTTTCCAGGAAGTTTTTATACAGTTCCTGGATATACGGATTTTCGTAGGAAACGCGCCGTTTGGAACGCTTGTCCAGCTCTTTCAGGTAGTTACCGCGTTCCCAGGCCAGTTCTTCGCCTTCATGGATCGGTTGTCCGCCGCCGCCGCTGCAGCCGCCGGGGCAGGCCATGACTTCTACGAAATCATAGTGCGCCGAACCATTCTTAATGGCTTCTACCAGATCCCGGGCACAGCCCAAGCCGCTTGTAACGGCAATACGTACGGTAACGCCGGCAACGGTGATTTCCGTTTCACGCCAACGGTCTAACCATTTCCACTGGATGAAATGATCCGGGTCGGGCGGATTCTTTCCAGTCAGCATGTAGTAGGCGTTGCGGACGGCTGCTTCCATAACGCCGCCGGTAGTGCCGAAGATTACGGCGCCACCGGTTCCTTCGCCCAGAGGCTTGTCGAAAGGCTCGGGTTTAAGTTTGGCAACGTCAACATTGGCAGCCTTTAACATGCGCACCAGTTCCCGGGTCGTAATAACATAGTCAGTATCCTTGATGCCGGGCTCGCTGTTGACTTCCGGCACGTCCGCTTCGTATTTCTTGGCTACGCAGGGCATGACGGCCACGCAGACGATTTTTTCCGGTGAAACATCCAGCAGTTTGGCGTAATAGCTTTTTACGATGGCGCTGAACATGGACATAGGCGATTTGGAAGTGGACATGTAATGAACCATTTCCGGATATTCTTTCTTTAAGAACCGGATCCAGCCTGGACAGCAGGAAGTGAACATAGGAACAGGGTACTTGCCTGCATGGGTCAAATGCTCGATTAATTCCGCACTTTCTTCCATTATAGTTAAGTCAGCGGAGAAATTGGTGTCAAATACGTAATCAAAACCTAAATGCCGCAGGGCTGCCGCCAGTTTTTCCGGAGTAGCCATTTCTCTGGACACATTGGCTTCTTCAGCCCAGGCTGTACGAACGGCCGGCGCCGGTTGTACGATGACGATTTTTTCCGGATCCGATATGGCGTTCCAGATTTTTTCCGTGTCGTCCCGTGCGCTTAATGCGGCTACCGGGCAATGGGTAATGCACTGTCCGCACAGGGTGCAGGTGTTCTGTACCATGCCGACGCGGGTACGTTTACCGGTATTCACCAAATCCCAGACGTGCATATTCTGCACTTGGTCGCAAACCTGGATGCAGCGCATGCATTTTACGCATTTTGTTTCATCGCGGTTCAGCGGGAACGCATTGTCCCAGGTATCCGGACGGAATTTTTTGGGATAGGTTTCCACGTTTACGCCCAGCTGTGCCGCAACTTTCTGCAACTGGCAGTTGCCGTTTCTGGGGCAGGAGGGGCAATTGCAGTTATGCTGGGATAAAATCAGTTCGACGTTTAAACGGCGCGCCATCCGGACCTTGGCAGAACGGGTAGAGATTTCCATGCCTTCCCGCACTTTGGTGTTGCAAGAAGAAACCAGGCGGTGCTGGCCTTTCACTTCTACCAGACATAAACGGCAGGCGCCGATTTCATTCAGGCCTTCCAGATAGCATAAAGTGGGAATAGAAAAACCATTTTCGCGGGCTGCCTGCAAAATCGTAACATCGTCACGCACCTGCAGCTTCTTTCCATCTATAATAATATTTACCATGGTAAATTCCCTCCCTGCTTTAAGGCGCCGAGGCCGAATTTATCACAACGGAGGCAGCGAAGCGCTTCCTGTTTTGCTTCTGTTTCTGAAAGTCCCCGGCCTACGGTTTCGAAATCCTTTTTACGGATACCGGCTTCCCTTTCTTTTATATTGCAGCGTCCGCAGGGTTTGCGGTCAATAAAGTGAGGCGCTGCAGAATGAACGCCAAAGTCCAGCTTATGATTGAAGCCGAGATATGCGTCAATGTTGATAGCCGCAACTTTACCTGCAGCAATCGAACGAATGAGAGTCGCAGGACCGGTCACGCAGTCACCTCCGGCAAAAATACCGTTGCTGCCCGAAATTGAACCGTCTGCCATGGCATCGATAACCCCTTTCCTGACAGGGATACCCTGCTGGTTGAAGCGTTGCCATTCAATATCCTGGCCGATAGCGGAAACTATCAAATCACAGGCAAGTTCCAGTACCGGTTCCGGTGCGTCATACGGTTTGGGACGTCCGCCTTCAATGGGCCCCGGGATTTGAGGACGAAGGGCCAACGCTTTTACGTGACCGTTATCGTTTGTTACCACATGATCCGGCGCATACAATTCCATCAGTTCACAGCCTTCGGCAATGGCACCGTCGATTTCTTCATCTAAAGCAGGCATATCGGCCCGGCTGCGGCGGTACGCGATGTAAACTTTCTCCGCGCCCAGTCGTACGGAAGTACGGGCAGCGTCCATAGCAACATTGCCGCCGCCTACAATGACGACTTTTTTACCCGTGAGGTCTGGCGGATTGCCGTACCCCACTTCACGTAATATATCAATGGCAGAAATAACGCCAGCGCTTTCTTCTCCGGAAATACGCATTTTTTTTGCGTTATGTGCGCCAAAAGCCAGATATACAGCGTCATATTCTTTTCGCAAATCTTCAACTGTAAAATCTTTACCAACAGAAATACCAAATTGTGTTTTGATGCCAGTAGAGAGGATATGGTTAATATCCGCATCCAAATATTCACGCGGCAGACGGTAAGCCGGGATTCCATACCTGATCATACCGCCCAGTTTATCCAGGCGTTCCATAACGGTGACCTGGTGTCCCATCAGCTGCAGGTAGTAAGCTGCAGTCAGGCCGCCGGGACCGCCGCCCACAACGGCTATTTTTTTGCCCGTATCCGGCAGGCGTTTCGGAGCAGGAACCTCTCCGATATGTTCTGCTGCATAGCGTTTTAAGCCGCAGATATTGATAGCTTCATCTATCATATTACGGCGGCAGTTTCCTTCACAGGGATGCTCGCAGACAAAGCCGCAGGAAGCGGGGAACGGATTGTCTTTTCTGATTAAACGGATCGCATCTTCGCTGCGCCCGTCGGCAATTAAGGAAAGATATCCGGGGATATCAACATGTGCCGGACAGGCTACACGGCAAGGCACAGGCTGATTCTGATGCATCAGGCAGGCATGATGCTGAACGTGTTCCTGATATTCGTCAGCAAAAGCAGCCAGGCTGTTTAATACGATTTCGGCAGCACCATACCCGATGGCGCAGTCTGCGGAAAGGAAAATGCTTTCGGCAGTTTTACGCAATATTTCCAGATCTTCCGGGGAAGCTTCGTTATCCAGGATTTTTTCCAGCAAATCTCCCAGGGGACCCAGGCCGATACGGCAGGGAACGCATTTGCCACAACTCTGGGTATGACACATGCGCACAAAGGAGAGGGTGATGTCTATCGGACAAACACCGCCGGGACTGGCTTCGAGGCGACCTTCCATGGTCTGGTACATTGCGTCGAGAACTTTTTGGGACTTCTCGGGAATGTCCAGTGTAATTTTGCTCATGATGATTACCTTCCTCTGTAATATAAGCAGTATGTTGTAGTGCTTTCTGCTTTCAATGTAGTATATCATATTTTTTAAAATTAACAAAATATAATACACGCTATCCGTTCGTAATACAGGTGATAACATGAACGCTCACAAAATTATTTAAAAAAATGTAAAGTTTTTTACAAAAAGGTGTTGACAAAGGGAAAAAGAAGTGCTATTATAACCAAGTCGTCGGTTGACGGCGGAACCTTGAGAACTGAATAACGAACCAGATGAATGTGCGGGTCAGCCCCTTCGGGGACAGACCTAAAAGTCAAAGAAATTCTGAACAACAAGAAGAGCCGAATCGGCTTTCTATAAAACTAT
>JAFSPK010000125.1:0-15280 GCA_017443005.1 Acidaminococcaceae bacterium | reverse complement strand
TGACACAACAAGAGACATTGAGCGAATTCATGAACCGCCGTATGGCGGAACTGGGGCTGGGGTACAAGGCACTCACCAATGCCGGTATCGGTGGTCAGACCCAGCAGAACATCAAAATGGGCATTCCGTTCCGGATGGCCGTGGTCACGAAAGAGAAGCTGGCCAAAGTGCTGCAGTGTACCATCGGGGACATCAATGCAGCGTTGTCCCGGACAACCCAGACCACTCCGTTCGGGGAAGAAGTTAGAAAAGTACCTGTTAAGGAGCAGGAAATACCGTCTGTCATGAAGACGGTGGACAAGCTGGAACAGATGGTTGAAGAGGACTATCCGGAGTTATTTGCGGCAAAAAGTGGAACGAATGAGGAAAAAAGTGAACCAATTCCGGACAAAACTGACATAAAAACGGACAAAAGTGAACCGGCTTCGTCCAAAACGGGCATAAAAGCAGACGATTTCGAATGGAAGCAGGAACAGCCAAAACCAAAAAGAAAAAAAATAGTTTCCAAAGGTTTAAAAGAACCCGAACCGACTGCAGAAAAGCCAAAGTCCGGCACGGTGGAAGAGTACCGGCAGAAACTGAAGGATATGTGTCTGCAGCAGCTGTCAGAGGCAGATCCGTTCGACGCGGATTCAACAGCATTGTTTGCCCTTATTGGCCAAAAACTGCTTAAGGAGCTGATGAAGAAATGACGTATCAGACTCACAACGTACGTAACTGGCTGCATGAGGACATAGCTATCGAAGCGGTCAATAACTGCATCGACGGAGAGTGTAGCCGCTGCGGCAGCTGTTGCACGAATATCCTGGCATTATCTGACGCAGAGATCCACCGGATTAAAAGATTCATCGCTGCAAATAACATTAAACCCTGTAGTCATGGTTTCTTGGCGCCGCTGACGGAACAGCCTGTCGATATGGTCTGTCCGTTCCGGGACGAAGAAAAGAAAATTTGCACGATCTATGTAGTCAGGCCTCTTATCTGCGTGGGCTACCAGTGCAACAAAACGCTGAAGCAGTTTGCCAAAGAAATGTTCCAAAAGGGCTATAACAAAGAACAGAGACATTACATAAACGTCCGCTTGACATTCTTTGGCGCGGATAATATGGAAGACCAGGTCAAAATGACCCGGGTGATGGCGATGAAACAGAAAGCCGCCTTTGGGGCGCACGTAGAGGAATGGTTATAAGGAGGAGATAATTATGGATATCAATGTGAATGTGAAACTCTCCGGCGATCTGAAACTGATGATGAGCCTGGCCACTTTGGTGCAGTGTATCCAGGATGTCCTGCGCGTAAGCAATGCCCAGCTGGCAACAGAAAAAACTGCAGAATCATTAACTGCAGTTCCTGAACCGGTTGTACAAAACCCGGCTACGGTTGTACAAAACCCGGCACCGGTTGTACAACAACCGGTTGCGCCAGTTGCACCGACAGCTGCGCCTGACGTTCCCGTTGCGCCACCGGTACCGACTGCGCCGGCAAAGAATTACACCTGGGCTGAGATCCAGACGGCCTGCGCTCCGCTGATCGACAACGGTGCTTCCCAGCAGGCGCTGATGGCGCTGCTGCCTAAGTACGGAGTACAGTCTCTGATGAACATCCCGCAGACACGGTACGGCGAACTGGTCATTGACCTTCGGGCACTGGGGGCAAAATTATGACGGCGCACGCACTGTTAAGCCCGTCCGCGGCGCACCGGTGGCTGTACTGTACAGCGGCTCCTTTGCTGGAACAAACCTTCCCGGACACCGGAAGCGAGTACGCAGCGGAAGGAACGCTGGCCCATGCGGTAGCGGAATTAAAGCTGCGTAAATATACGGAGCCGATGAGCCAGCGGACGTTTACGACCCGGTACAACAAGCTGAAAAAGGATCCGCTTTGGCAGCCGGAAATGGATGGCCATACTGAAACGTATCTGGACTTTATCAAACAGATCTATCTGCAGCAACCGGTTGCACCGGCGGTCCGGATTGAAGAACGTGTGGAACTGGAGGCGTACGCTCCGTCCTGTTTTGGGACGGCGGACTGCCTGATCCTGGCCGGTGACAAATTGTATGTCATCGACTTCAAATACGGAAAAGGCGTTCCCGTATCTGCAGAACAGAACCCGCAGATGATGCTGTATGCGCTGGGTGCTCTGGAAAAGTATCAGCTGTTGTATGCTTTCAAGACCGTGCATCTGGCCATCGTACAGCCCCGGCTGAATAACATCAGTACTTGGACAAGCTCTGCCGAACTTTTGCAGAGCTGGGGTGAAACGGAGGTCCGGCCGGCTGCCCAGCTGGCCGTATCCGGAAAAGGAGTGTTTTGCCCTGGAACGCATTGCCGGTTCTGCAAAGCAAAGCTGCAGTGCAAGGCACGGGCTGAGCATTACGCTGCGGCCAAAGCAGAAATGGACGCAAACCCGAATCCGAAACTGCTGGCACCTGCAGATATTTCCCGGCTGTTGCCGATCGCTGCCGAGCTGGAGACCTGGGCCAAAGACCTGAAGGATTATGCCCTGAAATGTTGTCTGGATGATATCGAGATTCCCGGGTACAAAGCGGTCGAGGGGCGGGGATCCCGGGAGTTCACGAACCTGGATGAGGCTTTCAAAGTACTGATCGATAACGGTACCGAAAAGGCCATGTTGTACAACACCGTGCCGCTGACACTGGCGCAGGCAGAAAAAGTTGTCGGCGCCAAACAGTTCAACGAACTGTTAAAAGACTACATTGTTAAAAAGCCCGGTAAACCGGCGCTGGCCAAAGAGTCTGACAAACGGCCGGCGATTACCGGAAAACCAAAAGCCGCTGAAGTTTTTGGAAACGGCGGGCTCTTTCCGGAAAATCTTTAAGCCTCCGGAACGAGTATTTGAGAATATAAGGAGGAAAAATTATCATGTATAACCCGAAACCTACAGAAGTAGTATTGATGAACGTCCGTCTGTCTTATGTGCATATTATGAAACCCTATGCCAAGGATCCGGCTATGGAACCGAAATATTCCTGCACGATTCTGATGCCGAAGACTGACGTTGCCGGCAAAGCAAAGATCGACGCGGCCATCGCTGCGGCCAAGCAGCTGGGAGCCTCTGGAAGATGGAACGGCGTTGTTCCGCCGATCGTTCCGGTGCCGATCCATGACGGTGACGGTGTGAAGCAGGACGGCACGATGTTCGGTCCCGAATGCCAAGGCATGTGGGTGTTCACCGCATCCAGCAACCAGGAATCGCCGGTGGAAGTGGTCGACCGTAACAACAATAAGATTCTAGATCCGACGCAGATCTATTCCGGAATCATTGCAAACGTGTTTGTGCAGTTCTTCCCATACGCTTATCAGGGCAAAAAAGGTATCGGCTGCGGACTCGGCCCTGTTCAAAAAGTTGCTGATGGAGAACGTCTTAGTGGTGGTGCTCCTTCTGCAGCTTCTGTTTTCGGCAGTACCGCAGCGCCGACGCAGAATATCAACCCGCTCACCGGCCAGCCGATGTAACTGATAAGGGCGCGGCGTTCTGCCGCGCTCCCTTTTAAGGAGAACCCACCATGACACACCTTAGCATCGATATTGAAACCTATTCTGACATAGATATCGGGAAAGCCGGTTTATATAAATACAGCCGCTCCCCAAATTTTGAGATCCTTTTATTTGCGTATTCCGTGGATTTTGGCCCGGTACAAATCGTTGATTTCACTCGGGGTGAAAAGCTGCCGTTGTCTGTCGCGGCAGCGCTTACGTCTCCTGATGTACAGAAACACGCGTATAACGCTCCGTTTGAGATTACCTGTATCAACGCGGCGCAACATGCCAACAAGCTTGGCGGGCTGGCCTTGCATCCGGAACAGTGGCGCTGCACCATGATGCACGGTTTGTACCTGGGTTATCCTGCAGGTTTGGCCAGGGTGGGAGACGCGCTGGGACTGGCAGAAGACAAAAAGAAAATGAGTGTCGGCAAAGCGCTGATCAATTATTTTTGTAAGCCCTGCAAGCCGACTAAAAGTAACGGTGGCCGGACACGGAATCTTCCGGAACATGATCCGGAAAAATGGGAACTGTTTAAGACGTACTGCAAACAGGACGTCGTCACTGAAATGGAAATTTACAAAAAGCTTTCCGATTTTCCCGTACCCGATACGGTGCAGGAAGACTGGGTGCTTGATTACATAATAAACTCGACGGGGATCCAGCTGGACCAACAGCTGATCACTGGAGCCCTGGCGATCGACGCGGAAGAAAAACAGCAGCTGATCGGCCGGGCCATTGAGATCACCGGTCTGCAGAATCCGAACAGCCGGCAGCAGCTGCTGGACTGGATCAACGATAATTCCGAAAAACCGCTGCCGGACCTGACAAAAGCAACGGTAGCCGCAGCGGATCCGGACAACCCGGATGTGAAGGAGCTGCTGGCTATCCGGAAGAAATTGGCTAAAAGCAGCATCTCCAAGTACACCGCCATGGAGACTGCAGTCTGTGAAGACGGCCGTGTCCGGGGACTGCTGCAGTATTACGGCGCACGGACAGGACGATGGGCCGGAAGACTGGTGCAGGTACAGAACCTGCCGAGAAATTATATTGAAAACTTAGACCTGGCCAGGGAGCTTGTGAAGAAGCATAACGGGCAAGGTCTTGCGCTGCTTTTCGGGGATACTGCAGATACTTTATCCCAGCTGATCCGGACGGCGTTCATCGCGCCGGAAGGGAAAACGCTTTGCGTGGCTGACTTTTCCGCGATTGAAGCACGAGTCATCGCGTGGCTTGCTGACGAACAGTGGCGCCAGAAGGTTTTTGCAGAAGGCGGGGATATCTACTGCGCATCCGCTTCCAGTATGTTCGGCGTCCCCGTTGAAAAGCACGGCGTCAATGGACATCTGCGCCAGAAGGGCAAGGTAGCCGAATTGGCGCTGGGGTACCAAGGCGGGGCCAACGCACTGATCGCCATGGGCGCCCTGGAACAGGGGCTGACAGAAGACGAGCTTCCGGATATTGTGCAGAAGTGGCGCGCGGCCAGCCCGAACATTGTGAAGTTCTGGTATGACTGCGAACGGGCGGCGCTGTCCGTCATGACAGATGCGCAGCCGGTCATCATTAATAAAGGAATCACCTTTGCCCGCGAGATGAGCTCTTCCGGATTGGACTTCTTAACGATCAAGCTGCCCAGCGGCCGCAAGATTTTTTACCCGGGGCCGTACCTGAAGCAGAACCAGCTGGGGAAGAACGCGCTGCATTTCCGGACGCTGGTCGGATCCAAATGGACCAATACGAGCACATATGGTGGAAAGCTTGTGGAGAACATCACCCAGGCCGTGGCCAGAGACTGCCTGGCCGTCGCGCTGCGGAATCTGGTATGGGACGGCGGTACCTTCTTTAAATGGAGATTCGGTAACTTTTTCGTGCCGCTGATGCACATCCACGACGAGATTGTTTCGGAAGTACCGGAGAGCATGACCGATGCTTTGGACACGGCGATAAGGGAAATGTGTAAGCCGATTCCCTGGGCACCGGGGCTGCAGCTGAACGCTGCCGGCTTTACCAGCAAATACTACATGAAGGACTGATGTTATGAATAACGACAGAAAGATCGTGATCTCCTGCGGGAACAGCCGGACGTCCAAGAACTGGCAGCGGACAGAGCTGATGTGGTCAGAGCTGGTAGAAAAGCTCCGGGTACCGCAACGGACCGCAGAGACACTGGAAGAATATTTCAAGCTGCCGAAGGGGCAGCAGGGAGCACTGAAGGACATCGGCGGTTTTGTAGGCGGAAGCCTGGCCGGGCCGCAGCGGAAGGCGAACGCGGTGACCGGCAGGGACGTCGTGACATTGGATATGGATAATATCGCAGCCGGCGAAACAGAGAACGTACTCCGCCGGATCCGGAGCCTGGGCGCCGCCTTTGCGGCATACTCCACCCGGAGCCATGCGACCTGGAAGCCGCGCCTGCGTATCTGCATCCTGCTGGACCGCACGGTAACAGCAGATGAGTATGAGCCGATCGCAAGGAAGCTGGCCAGCGCTGTCGGGATCGAGATGTGCGACCCAACGACCTTCGAAGCCTCACGCCTGATGTACTGGCCCGGCTGCAGCAAGGACAGCCCGTATGTGTTTGACTTTGAGGACGCCCCGATGGTAAGCGCGGACGGGATCCTGCAGCAGTATGAAGACTGGCACGATACAAAAGCGTGGCCGCAGGTGCCGGGCGAAGTGAACAAGGTTAAAACGCTGTTGGCCAGGCAGCAGGACCCGACGACCAAGGAAGGTGTTGTGGGTGCGTTCTGCAGAACGTATGATATCGTTTCTGCCATTGCGGCCTACATCCCGAACGCCTACGTTCCTACGGAACACGATGACCGCCTGACCTATACCGGCGGGTCCACCGTCGCCGGCGCCGTACTGTATGACGACAATAAGTTCCTTTACAGTCACCACGCGACGGATCCCTGCAGCGGCGAGCTGGTCAATGCCTTCGACCTGGTACGCCGGCATCTGTACGGGGAATTGGATGCGGTGGCCAAGGACGGGACGCCTGGCAGCAAGATGCCGTCGTATCTGGCCATGAAGAAGGCCGCGCTGGCCGACGCAAAGGTGGCGGAAGAGCTGAACAAGACAGCCGCAGCCAAAGCGTCTGACGTGTTCCAGAAAGCGGACGAGACGCCGGGCATGAAACCTGCAGAGGGGGAGCCGAATGTGGACTGGCTGCAGGAAGCCCAGCTGCAGTATGACGACAACGGCCGCGTCAAAAAGACGGTGGATAACATCGTCCGGATCCTGCTGTTCGACCCCGCGGTAAAAGGGAAGATTGCCAGGGATGATTTTGCAGTGCGTGGCATGGCCATGGGCGCGCTTCCCTGGAACAACGAAACAAAACCACGGCTGTGGACAGACCTTGACGATGCCGGGGTCAGCTGGTACCTGGAGAACCGCTTCGGCGTGACCGGGCGGGACAAGATCGAATCGGCGCTGCTATTGGTCAGCGAACGCAACAAGTTCAACACCGTGCAGGAATACCTGGAAGCGCTGGAATGGGACGGCGCAAAACGCCTGGATATGCTTCTTATCGAATATTTGGGCGCAGAGGATAACGATTATTCCAGAGCGGTCTGCCGGAAGTTTTTCACGGCAGCTGTGGCCAGGGCCATGAACCCCGGAACCAAATTCGACTACGTACCCGTCCTGATCGGGCCGCAGGGCATCGGGAAGACGACGTTTGTGGCTACGGTAGGGCAGGAATGGTACAGCGACAGCCTGCAGAATTTTGAAGGCAAGGAAGCCGCGGAAATGATTCAGGGACGCTGGATCAATGAGTTGGGCGAACTGGCCGGACTGACACGGGCTGAGTCCAACACGGTAAAGAACTTCCTGTCCCGGCGGGAAGATATCTTCCGGCAGCCATACGGGCGCAGGACGGAAAAGTATTTGAGAAAATGCGTCTTTATCGGCACCAGCAACCAGCACGAATTCCTCCGGGATATGACAGGGAACCGCCGGTTCTGGCCCGTCGATGTAGGCCTCCACAAAGCCGTAAAAAGCGTCTGGGACGATTTGCCGGTGGAGGTTGACCAGATATGGGCAGAGGCCGTCATGCGGTGGCGTATGGGCGAATTGCTTTACTTCCAGGAAGACTTGGAGAACAAGGCAAAGGAGCAGCAGGAGAAGCACCGGGAAAAGAGCACCAAAGAAGGCCTGATCCGGGCGTTTCTGGAAAAGCCTGTGCCGGTTAATTATGATGACATGGATCTGGAAACACGGCGGGTGTTTTGGGCCAATAAGGTGGCCGGGGACGTCCAGCTGGTACCCAGGACAAAGGTCTGCGCACTTGAAATCTGGTGTGAAGTTTTCAACTCTCCAGCGCAATTCATGAAGCGGGCGGATACACAGGAAATAAACCTGATACTTGAAAACACAAAAGGCTGGATAAGGAATAAAGCAACACGCAGATACGGGTATTGTGGTACCCAAAGAGGGTATGAAAAGGTGTGAACAAAGTGCGTGAACATTCTGGTTTTCGCCTAAAAAGTAAGGCGAAATTGCGTGAACAATACCCGTGAACAAACTCCAAAAAGGCGTGAACATGTGAACAAACACCTAAAAAGCGTGAACAAAGTGAATGTTCACGAAAAATTGAATGTTCACAGGCAATGTTCACGGCCTAAAACCGCATGGTTAACAGCTTATCCGCTTATGTGTAAACATGTGAACAGTACCTATAAATAATAATAAATTATAGAGTAATATACCCTATACACGCCTATACGCGCTATATTACGCGTAAACATATACGCGCGCGCGAAGTTTGTTCGCGGCAGGTGTGAGATGGAAGAAGGGTAATCGATCAAAGGCATACGCGAAAGAATTACTTGTCCATGTGGGCGCTGCCTTGGGTATGCCATGAACTTTTGAACGGTATGCCTTTGATTTTAAAAACGGAGGTAGTTATGGTCGATTCTGAAAAACGGGTGGAGGCGCTGCTGGTTTCCGGAGTGAAACAGATGGGCGGCGTAGCTTATAAATTTGTGTCCCCGGGGAACTCCGGCGTACCGGACCGGATCATCCTGATGCCGGGCGGGAAGATTTATTTCGTGGAGCTGAAACGGGAAGGCGGCCAGCTGACCAATCTGCAGAAACGGCAGATCAATCGGATCCAGAAACTGGATTGTCAGGTGGACGTCCTTCACGGGCTGGCTGAGGTGAGCAACTTCCTGTTACGCCTTCAGAAGGACCAGCAGGAAGGTGGTGATGCCTTATGATGTTTAAGCCACATCCCTACCAGCAGCATTGTATTGACCAGCTGATATTGCATCCTGCAATGGGGTTGTTCTTAGACATGGGTTAGGTTTAGGGAAAACGATCATCACCCTGACGGCCATCAACGAATTGATATATGGCCGGTTCCAGATCCGGAAGGTCCTTGTCATAGCGCCGAAGAAAGTAGCCGAAGCGACGTGGCAGCGGGAAGCGGCCAAGTGGGATGTGGTGAAGCACCTGCGGTTCTCGACCGTGCTGGGGAGCACGCAGAAACGGATCAAGGCGCTGTACACACCGGCTGATGTTTATATCATCAACCGGGAAAACGTGGTGTGGCTGGTGGAATATTTCCGGAACGACTGGCCGTTTGACATGGTGGTCGTGGACGAGTCCAGCAGTTTCAAGAGCCATAAGGCCAAACGGTTTAAGGCCCTGGCGGCTATCCGGAGCCATATCACCCGGATCGTGGAGCTGACCGGCACACCTTCGCCTAACGGGCTGGCGGATCTGTGGAGCCAGGTGTTCCTGCTGGATCAGGGAGAACGTCTGGGCAAATACTTTACACATTTCCAGAACCGGTACTTCGATCCGGGACGCCGCAGCCGTGATGTCATTTACACCTATGACCCGAAGGCCGGGGCAGAGCAGGCCATCATGGAGAAAATCTCCGATATCTGCATATCCATGAAGGCGGAAGATTATTTGCAGCTGCCGGATATCACATACAACGATATCCCGGTGACGTTGGACGCGAAAGCAGCTGCCGCGTATAACGAGCTGGAACGGCAGATGGTTCTGGAGCTGCTGGAAGAGGGAACCGTAATCGACGTGGCCAGCGCAGCGGCGTTATCCAACAAACTGCAACAGCTGTCCAACGGTGCGATCTACGGGGAAGACGGTCAGTGGTTCAGGATCCACGACTGCAAGCTGGATGCCTTTATGGAGCTGATAGAACGGCTGAACGGGAAAAGCGCGTTGGTGTTTTATAATTTCCGGCACGACAAGGCCAGGATCCAGGAAGCTTTGGTCAGGACAAAACTCCGGGTCCGGTTGCTGGAAGGTCCGGCGGATGAGGCGGACTGGAACGCCGGCAAGATCGATATTCTGTTGGCGCATCCGGCCAGCTGTGCGTACGGGCTGAACCTGCAGGAAGGCGGGAACCATGTGATCTGGTTCGGCCTGAACTGGTCCCTGGAACTTTACCAGCAGGCGAATAAGCGGTTGCACCGTCAGGGCCAGAAGGAGAAAGTTATCGTCCACCACCTGCTTTGTGAGGGCACCCGGGACGACGATATGATCCAGGCATTGGCGGCCAAGGATAAAGCGCAGGAGTTCGTGCTGCAGAGTCTTAAGGCAAGGATTGATAAGTATCGGACGAAAGAAGGCAACGACGAAAATTGACGAAAAGGAGGAGGCTTTTATGAGCAAGGTCAGCCGACGACTTAGGCGAAAGCATCTGCCGAAAAAGAATGATTTGGAAAGCTTATGTGATGTATTACAACAAAGGTTTTCGGTATATGTTTAAAGATTTTAAATACACATATTGGAGTAGGGTGGTGGCAGAATGATAAAGGATGTAGTTACTTGTGGCGAGTGCATATACTTTGAAAGATTAAGTCCTGACAACATAAATGGATATTGTACAAGCGAAGATGTGGCAAGTGATGACGAAGGCGGTGCCTGCTTTAGTTGTTGGCGGTGCGAAGATGATTACTGTTCTTTTGGATGGAAGGGCGAAGAGGTGGCAGAATGAATGATAGATACAGAATGTTATACAGAACCTATGTGAAATACAGATACCGCAGACTTTTATATGACTACGATGCGAAAATGTGGAGAAAGTGGGATTATTACAATGATTAAATACCTTGTCAGTTATGCTCTTACAGGAATGTTTCTTATGATTTTCCTTGCTATACCAATGAGGTTTGGGGCAACAGAAGATGGCATGTTCAAATTTGCAGAAGAACACAGAGGAATAATTGGGTTTTTACAAGCGTATATGGCTTATAGGATAACAGAATGGATGTGAGGTGGATCCGGAGTCGGTGGGGGTTTTTATCGGGCGTACAGCTGATGGTGAAGAGATTTATTCCGGCAGCCGGCTGGAATTTTCGTTGAAAGGTAAGAGGGAATTTGGAACAGTGTACCTCGCTGGCGGTGAGGTTCGTGTGAGCTGTTTGGGTGTTGCGTACGTTCGTCTGATGGAATTGCTGCTTTTCGGTTCGATCTTTGGCCCGGTGAAGGTTGTTGAGGAGGATGTATAATGCGTGTTTTGCTCATGCAAGGAAGTGCCTTATGACTACCAGACAGATTCTGTTTTTGCTGATTTTGTTTAACATTTTATGCTGGGTTGCGATTATTTACGGTTGCTATCTTCTCTGGAGGTGATTAGATGCAGTTATACACAAAAGACCAGATTTTAGAAAAAATTGCGGTACTTCAGGCGTATTCTGAGGCTAAGGACGCACGGACGGCTGCGCTGTTTACTCCGCTGATCAGCGCGGCCAATACGTATTACGGCGACAAGTCGGCGGTCAGCGCGGCGCTTGAGGATGTTGTGAAATACATGTACAACGATATTTCCCGGCGCATGACTTTGTATGAACACGAATTTGACGCGAAGCTTCCGACAAATTTCCCGGTCGGGTACGAAGACATCAGAGATTGCTTTGCAAACCTGGAAGAAGTTATGACGGTTTCCGAAGCAACATTTTATGCGGCGTTCGTATTTGGCCCAGATCCGGTAACCGGGGTGACTGGTCCGCGGTCAAACAGCTATATCGATTCCTGGACAGAGCTTTTGACTTCCGGGGTGGCGGATGACCTGGCCAAGGTCAAAACGTTAGCGGACTGGTGCTGTAACAGCGGCGGAAGCTCCGACGTAATTGATCTGGTAGAGGACAAAGGGAATGAGGTCTTTTCGTTGTCTAGGGAAGAGATCGTCAACCAGATCTATATCGATGCGAACATGGCAGCTGTAATTGACGTTTTTGGGTTATCGACTTATGTTCCATCGTATCTTTAATCGTCGGAAGGGGTGATTCATATTGCAAATATCAAGGATGCGCCAGCTGGCGGATTTGTCTTTGTCAGAGTTACGACAGGTGCTGATACGGGATATCCGGAAAATCCCGACTGCAAGGGTCAAACGACGACTGCGGCAGTATCTGTATTGCCGGCGCTTGATTGACTGTAATGTGGAGCACCTACAGCAACTGCGAAGTCAGGCGCAGCGGATTACAGCAGCGTATAAAGCGGTGCCTGGGGGTGGTGGCTCTGGCTCCGGGCGTGTTGAAATTACTGCGCAGATCCTCCAGCTGGAGGCTATCATTAAGGCGGACACCAAACGTCTGCAGGAGGAACTGCTGATGGTGCGTTTTATGATCAACAGCCTGGATGACTTCCAGGAGAGGATTATATTAAATTATCACTACATAAATGGGAAAACATTTGAGGCGATAGCTGATAAAACGCATTATGAGCTTAGGCAGGTTTATCGGATCCACGGGAGGGCTTTGGCAAAATTGGTGGCGCTGGAAGAAAGACTGTCGAGGATGCATCAAAAGTAAAAGATGTCATTAAATGTCATGTTTGAATCTGATATAATATAAACTGTCAGAAGAGGCAAAAAAGAACCATGATTGGATTCTCCTTAAAAACAAAAAGGCATCGGCGAAACGGGCGTCGGTGCTTTTTTGTTGCCCAGGTTATGCGGAAAGGTGGTGAGGTGCGTGGACTTAACGATCAAGCAGCAGAAGTTTGTCAATTTGTTTGTGGAACTGGGAAATGCCAGTGAAGCAGCAAGGCAGGCCGGGTACAGCGCAAAATATGCAGCCCGGAATTCAGACAGGCTTCAGAAACACCCGAAAATCGCAGCTGCTATCTCTGCCCGGATGAAAGAGCTGGAAGACGCCAGCATCGCTAAGGCCGAAGAAGTCCTGAAGCATCTTACTGCTACCATGCGTGGGCAGATACAGGAAGAGATTGTTGTTGTGGAGGGCTCCGGTGATGGATACAGCTCTGCCCGGGTTATTACCAAACAGATTGCCGAAAAGGACCGTCTGAAGGCAGCGGAACTCCTGGCCAAGCGGTATGGTATTCTGACGGACAAGGTCAAGCTTGATGTCACGCCGATCGTGATCGGGGGTGAAGAGGACCTTGAGGACTGATAACATAACCGCATATCTTCCGGAAATCGTCGGAAAAGGGTATGGAACGTTTTGGAGGTTCAAAGGCAGGTACCGGGTAGTAAAGGGCAGCCGTTCTTCTAAGAAAAGCGTTACGACGGCTCTATGGTACATCGTTAACCTGATGAAATATCCGGAATCAAACGTGTTGGTTATCCGGAAGACATACAGAACGATAAAGGACAGCTGTTATGCACAGTTGAAATGGGCGATACACCGTCTGGGTGCAGACGCCTTTTTTGTTTGTAAGGAAAGCCCGTTGGAGATCACGTACATAAAGACCGGACAGAAAATCTTTTTCCGGGGGCTTGACGATCCGCTGAAGGTAACGTCCATTACCGTAGAAACGGGAGTGCTCAGCTGGCTGTGGGTCGAAGAAGCCTATGAGATTTCTACTGAAGCTGATTTCGATACGATAAACGAATCTATCCGTGGCAAAGCGCCTCCCGGACTTTTCAAGCAGATCACGTTGACGTTCAATCCATGGAACGACCGGCACTGGCTGAAGAAACGGTTCTTTGATGATCTGGATGCGGACACGCTGGCCATGACGACCAATTATCTCTGCAATGAGTTTTTGGATGAAGCTGATTTTCGGTTGTTCGAAGCCATGAAAAAGAACAACCCGCGCCGGTATAAAGTGGCCGGGCTAGGCGAATGGGGCGTTGTGGACGGGCTTGTCTACGAAAACTGGAAAGAAGATCTGTTTGACTGGCAGGCCATTGCAGTCATGCCGGATGTTGTTTCTGCTTTCGGCCTTGACTTCGGTTATACCAACGACCCGACGGCGCTGTTTTGTGGGCTAATTTCTGAGCACCAGAAAACGATTTGGGTGTTTGATGAGCTGTACAAAAAAGGGCTGTCGAATGCAAGGATATTTTCAGAGATTCAGGAATTGGGCTACGCAAAGGAACAGATAACTGCAGATAGTGCAGAACCGAAAAGCATAGATGAGTTAAAGCAGCTGGGGCTCCGTCGGATCCGGGCAGCCAAAAAGGGAAAAGACAGTGTGATAAACGGTATTCAGAAAATCCAGGACTATCGCATCATAATCCATCCGCGCTGCGTGAACTTCCTGACGGAGATAAGCTGCTATTGCTGGGAAAAAGACAAATTTGGAAAGTCAATCAATGAGCCGGTTGACGATTATAACCACCTTATGGATGCCATGCGCTATGCGCTGGAGTCGAAGATCCATACGCGCAAGGGTGGCATTAGAGTTTTGAGGTGATGACATGGAACTGGAAGTAGCGAAGAAGCTGATCAGCAAATACATCATAGGCCATGGCTATTTTGTGTCCCAGGCCGAGATTGCTGAACGCTATTACAACAACGATAATGACATCCACTACCGGGAACCGAAGAACCGGGAAGAACCTTCGGCGAATAAGCCGATTGACAACCCCATGCGTTCTGCAGACAACAAAATCGCCCTGGGATTTTACCCGTTGCTGGTAGACCAGAAGGCTGCGTACATGTTTACTGCGCCGCCGGTGTTTGACGTTGGGAATAAAGATGCAAACAACATCATCGTTGCTGCCTTGGGGGATTCTTATGCTAAGAATGCACAAGCGTTATGTGTAGATGCTTCGAACGCGGGTATCGCCTGGGTGCATTATTGGAAAGACAAAAACAATAAATTCCGCTGGGCACCGGTACCTGCTGTGCAGATCATCCCGGTATGGTCTCCGAAATTGGATCACGATCTGCTGGCAGTGCTGCGCACGTACAAAGAATTCGACGATAACGGTGACGCTTTTGACGTTTACGAATACTGGACGGAAAAAGAATGCCAGGCGTTCCGGAAACGTGCTGGTGACTCTGTGGATGACGGTTTGACCTATTACCCCATGTTCGCTCCGGATAACGAGACAGGGGATATCCTGCGGCATGATTTTGGGCGGGTACCGTTCATCCCGTTCCGGAACAACGCGAAGACAACTAACGACCTTGACCGTATCAAGCAGTTGATTGACGCTTATGACAAAACCTACAGCGGCTATATGGACGACCTGGAAGATATCCAGGAAGTGATTTTCATTCTAACCAACTACGGGGACGCGGACCTTAAAAAATTCCTGGAAGACCTGAAGTATTACAAAACGATTTCCGTGGATAACAACGGGGCCGATGATAAATCCGGAGTGTCCACGCTGACAATTGATATCCCGGTGGAAGCCAGGGAAAAGATGCTGGAGCTGACCCGGAAGATGATCTTCACCATGGGTCAGGGCGTGGATCCGGAGCAACAGGGACTGAACCAGACGTCCGGCGAGGCCATGAAGTTTGTGTACTCTTTGCTGGAACTGAAAGCCGGTAAATCGGAAACAGAGTTTAAGCTTGGGTTTAACGAACTGATCCGGGCCATA
>JAFSPK010000018.1:0-2887 GCA_017443005.1 Acidaminococcaceae bacterium | reverse complement strand
GGGAAAGCACATCAGCATGGATACATTAGCCCGTATCTGCGAAACGCTGAATTGTGAGATTACCGATGTGATTGAGTTAGTACCAGACGAGCCTGCTTCCACAGGAGGTAAGGAACATGAGCGAATTGAAACCAAGAATAAAAGAAAACGGAATTGATTATATCCTTGTTGGAGATTACTACATCCCGGACTTGAAGTTGCCGGAGGAACACCGCCCCATCGGAAAGTACGGACGGATGCACCGGGAATATTTAAGAGAAGTCTGCCCAGCCAGATTACACACATTGACCCTGACCGGGGAATTGTGGACATATCTTGCAGACCTGAACGAACAGGCACAGAAACGGTTAGACACCATCATGGAGCAGATGAAAGCTGCCGAGGGCGTGACCGAGGAATTGAAGCGTACCCGTCAAATGGAATGGGTGCAGCGTTGCAATAACATTCACAACCGGGCAGAAGAAATTGTTTTACATGAGATGATTTATTCATAACGGTATGGTAGAATGATTATTACAAATTAGAAGTTGTAAAGGAGACTTTGTATGGGTAGAAAAGAAATAACAACAAAAGAAGATTTAATGAAAGTAATAGAATTATTCGAAAATACTGGAATTACATACTGGTTGGATGGCGGATGGGGTGTAGATATTTTAGCTGGTAAACAAACAAGAATTCATAGAGATATAGATATAAATTTTGATGCTCAACATACGGAAAAATTGTTAAATGTGCTTTTGAATCTGGGCTATAAAATTGATACAGACTGGAAACCGGTTAGAATAGAGTTATATAGTGATGAACTTGGTTACTTAGACATTCACCCGTTCGTTTTAAGTGAGGACGGAACTTCAAAACAAGCTGATTTAGAGGGTGGCTGGTATGAGTTTGAAAAAGATTACTTTGGTAGTGCTTTTTTTGAAGGAAAAACAATTCCTTGTATATCCTTAAAAGGCCAAAGAGTTTTCCATTCAGGTTATGAATTAAGAGATAAAGATAAGCATGATATTTCAATTCTTGAAAGTTTATCAAAATAACATTGCTGTAATTTCTAAGATAAATTCCACTTTATCGCTTTGAAATTTTAACTGAATAAGTATAGCACCAACCGCTGCTACATGGAAGCAAACACAACCATGCAACAGCGGTTTTTCTTTACCGTTTTTTCCTTTGACTGATAGGAGTTCCTGTTTTCTTTGATTTTTGTAGAATCCGAATGAGCCAGCGAAATTCTTCGTCTGACAGATTTTTATAGTTGATGCCGAGCTGCTTGCAGTAAAGGACAACCAGCTTTTCATCCCGACTGCCCTTGAAATTTTCAACCGCTTCCAAATTTTCTTTCAATTCATCGGCAACGGTGGTCTGGGGCGCACTCTCGCTGTCCTTTTTGTGGGCTTCCCGAATATCCCGGATAATGAGATTGAGGTCATCAAGAACCATGTGGCTGAAATATTCATCATCGCTGATATGGGCGGCTTGCAGCACTTTCAAATGCGGGTCGTCTTCGCCGGGGCGATACCGTTCAATGATTTCATGCCGGACAGTATCGACAAGGGCGTTGAGGTTTTGAATCTGCATGGTGGCAATCCCATCTACATAAATCTCAATGTCCGCAAGAAACTTGATAAAGTCCTTATGAGTGGCAAGCTCACAGAGCAGACGGTTGTTAATCCGACCGCCTTTCAGAAGTGCCACCATCTCATCATTCAAATGCAGCTCTGTTAGTGGCGTGTTGATCTGCTCCCGGTTCTCTGTCCGGCACAGCAGATAATCAACGGAAACCCCATAGAAGTCTGCCAGCGTGATAAGGTTGCCATGATTGATTTCCTTATAATCCTCTTTTTCATAACTGCCAAGAGCTGATTTGGAAATGCCCGTCAGCTCTGATAATTCTTCCAGATTTAAGCCTTTGTCCTTGCGGAGTTCCCAAAGGCGTTCCTGTATGCTTGTCGCTCCTTTCATGGGCGCACGCTCCTTTCCGGCGGTTTCATTACTGCCGCTTAACTGGATTATATCATACTTTCCGCAATCGTGGAAATTTCTGATTTTTACCCTTAATTCCTACTTTGTGGACATACGGCACAGGGCACAAAAATGTTCTATGATACAGGTAGTTCATCGATGGATTATTCCAATCGAATGACCAGCCTGTGTGGGATATGCTTCCCCGGCGATGTAGCGCCATGACTTTTGGCAGGGATATGGAGGAACCCTGACCGAAACGAGCGTACCAAAGGGAGCAATACGCCGCTGTGAGATTCAGGGGAGGAACGACACCGGGGAGAACTGGCGAACTGATACCGAAATGATACCGAAACACGACAATCTGATAGGGGGATAGTCTACCCTATTGCTGATACTTCTGGAGATTTTAGACGGCTCTATGACCGTAATTTTGCCGAAAATCGCCCCGAAACTATACACTAAAACGGGAGGAAACGCAATATGCCGAGAATGAGCAAAAAGAGGAAGCATGAGCTTTCTTTTTACCTCAATGACCGGGGGCGTGTCACTTACAACGAATTATGCCGGAAATGCAAGCATGGGTGCAAGCAGAGCTTCCGGGCGGTTGTGGTTGACTGCCCCCGTTATTTATCCAAAAGAGCAAAGAAAAAGGAGGAACACACCGAATGAATTTTGAATTTATGACGATAGGCACACCGTTGCCGCCCTGTATGCCCTTTCCCAGAGCGTTGACAGGATTTCCAGTCAGCAGCACCGCAAAGGTCATGTACTGCCGGATGTTGGACGCTATGCTATCCAACGGACAGGAGGACGAGAACGGAATCCTGTTTATCTGCTTCCCTGTCACAGCCATTGCCGCAGTCCTGTCCCGCAGCCCCATGACGGTCAAGCGTTCTTTGAATGAACTGGAAACCGCCGGACT
>JAFSPK010000124.1:0-29451 GCA_017443005.1 Acidaminococcaceae bacterium | reverse complement strand
TGCAGCGAATCTTTTGACCACAGTTTTGTTATAGGGGTGACCACAGGAAAAGTTATAGCAAACCACAAAGTGCGTTATAACTTTTAGCGACCACAATTTTTGTTATAGGGGTGACCACACCACAGTTATTGGGATAGCCCTTAAAAATGTAGCCTATCGTCAGGTTTTCAGTATGCTTTCAATAACAAATGTTCTTTCAGCTGTTTATTATTTACGTAAAAAAGACCTGCCCATCAGACAGGTCTTTTGCTTTCATCAATCCATACTATTTGGAAATACCGTATGGCAGGCATTGAAACTGCATGTTTTAGGTTAAACACTTTCCCTTCCTGTAAAAATCAAATTGTAATTTGGCAAGATGCTTCTTCATATCCTTTAGCCAGTCTAGCATTTCACTTTGTTTTGAAATTGTCAGCCTTTTTGTTTCTCAATTAAGATTTTTGTTACAGTTTTTCCTTCAACAACAAATGTCAATTTTCCAGTTTCATAAGTTACTGGATCTATTATACAGTCGTACACCACTTCGCCATTGATAAATTTGTAGTCAGTGCCAAGCGTTTGCGCCACAGTGCCCAAAGGTATACCTACTTTAAGACCGTTATCCAATGAAACCTGCGGAGCATCCAAAATTATCTTTAGCATCGGATGGCTGGTTGCTCCGTAACCAGTCTTGAATACAAAATTAACTCCAGGATATTCATACATGATATCATTGTAACCGCCCCAATAGCTTTCCATATAATAATGGCCTATACGATAAGGTTTTCCCATAACCTGTTCAACCTGTTCCATACTGGAACTCATGGATAGTCCTTTTACTGTCAACTGGTTAGGCTGAATAGGCGCAGCAAAAGATACACTCGCCACAAATGTCATCAAAACAGTTAAAAGCATTAAGATCAACTTCTTCAATGTAAACCCTCCTTGTTATAGCTAAAACACTTCTCATAACACGCCGTTATCATGTTTTTACTTTCTGTGTACAAAAGTACCGCCTAATTGTATTTTAGTCACACGATTTGTTTTTTCATCTACATATATTTCAACTGTTTCAGATCCGGTTCTGCCAGAAAAATTCGTGTATTGCGGGGTAACATATCGATAACAATAAATAGGACCTGTATCTTTTTCAAAATCATATCCAATGTATGTTTTCTTATCGGGGTTACCTAAACGTCTAATAACTTCTTCTGTTGTTACTCCAATACCAACGCCACTTGGTTGCAATACAATCTGTGGATTGTTAATTGCTGTAACTGTTGATAAGTAAGGGTCATTTACCTTCCCACTAAAACTCCAAGTAAAGAAACCCGCGTCCAAGCCACCCGGATTGAAATAAAACCTATATGTCGGGTTGCCCATTACATAGCCTACCATGTCGGTTTTAATGGGTTCCCCCCATTTAGCAACCACTTCATCAGCACTCATGCCAATATGAACACCATTTATAGTTTGAACCTCAACATATCCTGACATTGCAAATGCCACGTTGGCAAACACAAACAAACCTACGAGTAAAGCCATAATTTTCTTCATCATTTTCCAATCCTCCCATGTTTATACTTTCCTGGCAGTCACTTCTACAATTTTCCACTCACCATTTATAATTTGCAAGTTTGCCTTTCCTTTAAAATATTGAGTCGAAATACCGGCTTTAAGCTGATCCTTTGCTTCTAAAGTGTATTCAATCACTGCGCTTGCGTTGTCTGCAGAAACCGTGCGTATTTCTGTCAGTGTGCTGGAGATAGTAGTAGAATAACCAGTTACGAACTTATCATAGCCACCTACATAGTTCTGCATTCCCGGTCCCAGGCAATTAAAGGCTGTGCGATACTCTTTAGCCGTTATCGCCTTATGGAATGCTCTCAACGTTGCTTCTGCATCCTGACCGGTTCTTTTGTTTTCAGCTGCCGTAACGCCCTTGTTTCCCGCGCTATTTCCGGTTTTTTCCTGTAATGTAAAAGAACCTTTTGGGTAAGCACCTCTGAATACATCTTCACGAATTTCTCTTGCTTCTTTTGCCTGTTTTGCCCTGGCAAGATCCTTAACAGCTGTCGGACTGACAGCCTGGTACACCATCAACCGACTTTTAAAGCCAGCTTTATCAACAAAATCTTCATAATTGCGTTCTATACCGTAAAACGTCTGGACACCGCGCTTTACATAAGAATTTTTTCCAAACTCCACCACGCAGATTTCTTGATCCACCTTTGGAATGGGATTCCCCAAGATGTATTCATAATCAACACAAAGGTACTGTGTTTCCGAATTACTAATCTTATTCAGAATAAAGCCATTTATCTGTTGTATATTGCCAGATGAGGGTGATAATTGATGCTTTTTCCTTAAATCATCTGATGCAGTACGCGCCTCAGATACTGCCACCAGTACTTTATTGAAATCGGACCACAGCGGTTTCAATTCTTTAAAATCATCATTGACCGCGACAAATTCTGTAGCCCCCGTCAATTTATTCCCGGCTTCCAATAGTTTTAGCGGACTATTTTTTAACTCTTTGTCATCCAGTATACGATAAGCCTCTTCTAAAAAAGCTTTGCCAATTTCTTCTTTGGCTTTTGTTTTGTCTTTTGCTTTCTTATAATAGTTCAAAACGGCTTCCCTGTCGCCATTTTTAATTGCTTCCTGCGGCGTAGCACCATCAAAAAATGATACACCGAACCCAATGACAACGACAGCCAGTATGAGCCTGAATCCCCATTTCAAAAGCGTGCCAAAAACACTGCTCTTTTTTTCTGTTTCTTGGGGAATGGAATTCATATTTTGTATGGAAGACGAATCTTCCTGCTCCGGTTGCGTAGCAGACGAAACACGTTCCCATTCGCCAAACTGAAAACCACATTTTCCACAGAACTTATCCCCATAACTGACTTCATTTTGACAATTTGGGCACATATATTTATCTGCGGTCATTTTACTTTGCCCCCTTCGTGCTAAGCTATCGACCAAGGCTTAAATCTGTTTTTACCGCATATGGACTATATTTCGTTATGTAATCCAAAAATTCCTGGCCTTCACTGCCATCAACAGCATCTGACGGAATATTGACTGAGCCTCTCCGGTGTGTTATTACATAATATTTAGTTTTTATGGTAATAGCCCCTACTACAACAAGTACAATTCCCCAAATCAAAGAATCTGAAGAAGCAAGTGTAGCTAATCCGCCTAAAATCATCATAATACTTACAGCACTGAACTTTTTCTTAACATGTACATCCGTGATTTCACGAGCATCAATCGTCGCTCTTTGTTTTCCAAATTTAAAAACATATTGCTTATATTGTTCCACTTCCATAATCGGGCCATTTGCAACTATATTTGTTACCTTGAAACCACTTCCACCCCAACTTGTTGAAAATCCCCATTCTTTATGCTCGTTCATGGGAACAGCATTCGCTGCCGGAGCCGGAGTTACATAAGCAGCACCCGGCGCCATCTGTACTGAGTTTATTACATTGCCAAGCGCAACACCGCATTCCTTGCAGAACATCGTGTTATCATCATATGCTTTTTTACAAGCCGGACATTGTTTCATCGTAACATCTCCTTTATCAATCATTTTCACTTCAGCAATTCCCGGTAATCAATCTGCAACGCCTCTGCAATCAGCATCAGGGAAGATATTTTAAAGACTTCCCTGCCGCGTTCAATATCTGAGATGCGAGAGCGGGAAACACCAGAAAGGCTGGCTAACGTTTCCTGCGTCATCTGCAATTCTTTGCGCCGGAACATAATGTTTAATCCAATGCGCCTGCATTCTTTTTCCAGTACGTCCACATTAGCCTCCCTTCTGTATTCATTATCTCACAAAACACCGCGCTCAACTGTGCTATATCCTGACACTTTGTGCTTTATAAAGATAATAACAACCTAACATTCAGGGTTTTACTACAGAATCATCCTGGAGCTATTATAAGTCAGGCAAATCCTAAATTGGTGTCCCCGCAGGACACAAAGAAAAAAGCACCAGGCGTTTTACACACCTGGTGTCTCGCACAATTCGGCGTTCTGCTGCCAGCACGTCTTTTTTATTTTTTGGCGACCCTTCTTTCTCGCTTCTGCAATTTCCAAATAAAAGAAACGCTACTGTGTGATGCAATCACGCCATAATAACAGAAAAGATACCGAATTGTTATTATGTTCTTTTATTTTTTCAGCCTGGCACACATCCGCAGCAGGCGGTCTTTGGCAATTCGCAGTTCGTTCATCTCAGCTCACTCCATTTCTGTTGTATCGTTTTATATTTAATATTATTTTACAGCAACTGCTATTATCCTGCAAAAATAATTGCAGGCACACTGTTTTCAAAAAACAATGGCGTCGCCATCTTACTACAGTTATATTGTAGCAAACAGCAACGCCAGATATTGGCACTGTAATATTTTGTTTCAAAATTTACCCACCAAAAAATACCAAGCTTAGATATTTCGATAAATACCAAAGGCAAGCAAAGCAACCAAATATAACGGCATCAAAAATCTGTTGATTAAAAAAGAAACTCTGCTGTGTGACGCAATCACGCCATAATAACAGAACACGATAAGCAGAGGCAACGTATAGAATATAAAAGCGTTAGCCTGTTTCGCACTATGTAAATCACCGTGTGCAACGCTTAGAAATAATGTAGTGATACCACACCCCGGGCAAAGAACTCCGGTCAAATATCTAACAGGGCACGGAACAGAAATACCGGTTATGTCGGCAAAACATCCATAGGCCAGGCCCAATAACACAATGATTCCTGCCCTTTTTACCAAATCACTGTTTTTTAATCCATTTCGCAGAGAAAAAGACAGGAATGACCGAATTGTATTATTTTTTCCCCAACGATTCTCAATAGATTCCGTCAAGTTTATCATTAATCGCATCCTGTGCCAACGCAACATTAATAATGCCAAAGCCGAAAATGTACACAACTAAAAATAAGATCCCCGTGTTACCACTGCGATTTCCTTTGAGAAGATCAACGTTATCACCAAGTTTATATGCCCAATAAAAGCCGTAAAGACCGCAGGTAAGAATTGTGAAAATTATCGTCATGAAACCGCCTGTGGCATTTTTCCTGTTAAGTAAAGTATTCATTTCATTCGTAACTTTGATAATCCAGTATATTACATACAGACCACAGGTAATCAATGAAAAAATAAGGGCGGAAACAATACCTCTTTTCTTAACGCTTCCATCAATCGGCGGTTTTCCGTACGAAGCGCCACCAGCAGCAAATTGAGTTCCCGCATTATTGTAATGATGATTGGGAGGAACCATAGTTGTAACATCTGCTAACTGTGTACCGCAGTTCGGACAAAACTTTGTATTGTTTTCAATTTGATTCCCGCAATTAGGACAGTATTTCATCGCCATAATTCTTACCCCTTCTTCATCACTTCCAAAAACACAAGGTTGTTGGAAAAAGTCATGGAATCCCAGTCAATCGGTTTAAAATTACTCAATTCTTCACCTGTCTTTCCGACCGGCACGATTCCTTCCGCAATGTTATTGTAGCATAACTTGCTAATATTTTCTATGAAGATTTGCGGCAAAGTCTCGGCATGTCACAGTTAGCGTGAAAACAAAAAACGCCCGCGTTAAGCAGGCGTAACGGAAGAACCGCGCGCCGGATTTATATGTTCCGTTTCCGATCATGTACGACTCTTCTCCTTTTTTTAATTATGTAAGGCGCTGCAATCCCAGTGCCAGCGCCGGTTTCACAAAAAAGTCTTACAGTCTTACATTATTTCCGGCAGACAGAGGTAGTGAAATTGAAACCTAATTCATATAACGGACGCACATGTAAGCAAAGGATTATTTATCTTCTTTTCTGTAAAAATGTAAGACTGTAAGACTCTGGGAACAAAACCGCGTGGTTATCAGTTTCCCAAGTCTTACATTTGTCTTACAATCTTACATTCCGGTCATACTTCAGGCAGCCGGATCGTATTTCAGGCAGACATAGTAGCCTTTTTCGCCGTCAACTTTTGTACAGTTCGCATATCTGCCGCTTGCATTTTTCAGCAGATACCCCTGTTCCGCCCACTGCTTTTTCACAGCGTCAAAATGGAAGCCGATGTTCTGCAGCTCCCGTACCAGCACGGTCTTGTTGATCTCCACACAGGTGGAACACGAAGGGGTTTTACCAATGTTGGAGTTATATGAAAACATCAGGGCAAGACGCAACTGGAAGATTTAATCAAAAAGCTGGCCAGTCTCAGCGAAAAGAATCTGAACCGCGTTATTTCAGTCGTCGATCCATTAATTGAGAATTTCTTATCCGGGGAGGATTTCCGTATGGAAATCAAAAGCGAGTCACACCCGGTTGAGTAAGCACAACAAAAAAACTCCCGTTCTTCCGAACGGGAGCTGATTTTTGGTGATCCATCCGCGACTCGAACGCGGGACACCCTGATTAAAAGTCAGGTGCTCTGCCAACTGAGCTAATGGACCATTAAAATTTGGCTGGGGTGGCAGGGCTCGAACCTACGCATACAGGAGTCAAAGTCCTGTGCCTTACCGACTTGGCTACACCCCAAAATGAAAAAATGGGGTGGGTAACAGGATTTGAACCTGCGAAAATAACGGAGCCACAATCCGCCGTGTTAGGCCAGCTTCACCATACCCACCATATCATAAGCATTGCTTAATGACGGTAATTATTATAACACAGGCTTAATAAACTGTCAACCATGAATCTTTTTAAAATATTCTTCCGTCCAGGCTTTTGCCGTCGGCGTCGCGGCCAGGCCGCCTTCCGCGGTTTCCCGCAGCCCGTAGGGAAGCGATCTTCCCACTTTGTCCATGGCATCGATCGCTTCATCCGCCGGAATGAAACTGCCCACACCGGCCAACGCCAGTTCCGCAGCCAAAAGGCACTGCACTACGCTGCCGGCATTGCGTTTGATACAGGGGACTTCCACCAGTCCGGCAACCGGGTCGCAGACCAGTCCCAGCATATTTTTGAAAACAATGGAAACCGCATCGCCAATCTGTTTCCCGTTGCCGCCAAAAATATAGACGACCGCGCCAGCAGCCATCGCTGCGCCGCTGCCGCATTCAGCCTGGCAGCCCCCGGTAGCGCCGGCAATGGAAGCCCGGCTGGCGATCACTTCGCCGATCACACCGGCAATAACCAGTCCTTCTACCAGTTTTTCCCGGGACACGCCGCAATGTTCTTTCAGGGACATCAGCACCCCCGGCAGTATGCCGCTGGCTCCTGCCGTAGGCGCCGCCACGATGCGCCCCATGGCTGCATTGGCTTCCGCCGCCGCCAGAGCATACATCACGGCCGAGCCGGCCACCGGGCCTAACAAAGCCGGCCGGCTGTTCCCGCCCGCCTGTATCGTTTCCATGTATTCTTTCAGTTTTTTCGCGGAGCCGCCGGTCAGCCCGCTGTTGGACGTAACGCCTGTCATGCCGAAAGCGACCGCTTCCTCCATAACCTGCAGCATGGCATCCATCTTTGCCAGAATGGCAGCCCGATTGGTTTCCAGCTGGGCCGCGCTTCTCTCCAGCAAATAGTCCAACAATGAAAGCTGCTTTGCTTCCGACTGGCTGACCAGCCGGGCCCATGACAATTTATCCTGCTTCATAGAAACCCTTTCCGTAAATCCTGCTACATATTTTTTCTGCCTGCAACGGAGTGAAACACGCCGTTTCCTTTTTTTTACGAAACCTTATCCACGAACCGTACCAGTTTCACCGGCCCCAGTTCTTCCAGATGCCGAATCACTGCCGGAGGGACCGCCTGGTCGCACTCGATGACCATGGCCGCCGTTTCCCCTTTGCCTTCGCGGAACACCCGCATGGAGGCAATGTTGATCTGTTTTTGCGCCAGGATGGTGCTCACCAGCGCAATCACGCCGGGTTCATCCCGGTGAGGCACAAACAGCGCCGGCAGCACCCCGGTCAGTTCTACCGGGAAGCCGTCCACTTTGGTGACCATGATCTGGCCGCCTCCCACGGACGCCCCGATGACTTCACAGGCATTCCCGTTTTTTCCGGTCAGCCGGAACAGCACGGAGTTCGGATGCGCCATACTGCCCAGATCCACCGGATGAAACGTAAATTTCACGCCCGCTTCCGCAGCCAGCTTTAATGCGTTGGGAATACGCACATCATCCGGCTGCCATCCCATCAGGCCGGCCACGAGAGCCCGGTCCGTTCCGTGTCCCTTATAGGTACGGGCAAACGAACCGTGCAGTAAGATTTCGGCTTGCCGCGGCCGCTCTCCCAAAATGCCCGCTGCCAGCAGCCCCAGCCTGCAGGCGCCCGCCGTATGCGAACTGCTGGGACCGATCATGACCGGTCCTACGATATCAAAAATATTCATGGGTTCCTTCCTCCCGCAATCACGCGCTGCTACGCTGCTGAATTCCGCTGCTCAGATACTCGTAGGGTGCATGCAGGCAAGCAGCAAAAATCCGGGGCGTTTCCTTTAACATGCTTTCGCTACCGCTGTTTTCAAATAATTATAGCATAAACGCAATAGGGGGTAGTAATTTTTTTTGTTATCGTATATAATAAATTAGTTATAAGGGAAAGTGTTTTTATGATTTGCTATTAAACCTCCTGCGCCTTCCGGAGCGAAAGCGTCCCGTCGGAAGAGAGCGGAGAGTAAAATGTGTAATGGCGAATCATGAAATCACGCAGGAAAGGAGGAACCGGCCATGTACAAAGTATTAAAAAGCTCCAACACCGGCGTTGATGAATTCGACATCGAAGATATGGAAAAAGGCTGCTGGATCGATATCGTCTCCCCTTCGACGGAAGAGATTGATGAAATTGCCAACGCCACCCAAATTTCCAGAGATTTCCTGACGGCTGCCCTTGACCGAGAAGAAAAAGCCCGTACGGAAATTGACGAAGAACAGCTTCTGGTCGTCATCGACATTCCTTTTTTCCGCAGCAATAAAGACTACGATACCATGCCCTTAGGCATCATTGTCACAAAAGACGTCATCGTGACCGTCTGTCTGGAAAGCAACGCAGTTACCTCCGGCTTTAACGCCCAAACGTACAAAATGTTCAGTACGTATAAGAAGACCCGGTTCCTGTTCCAGATCCTGTATAAATCCGCTACGTTGTATCTGAAATATATCCGCAACATCATCCGCAGGACGGACGATTTGGAATCCCACCTGCGTCAGGCCATGGAAAATTCCAAACTGTTCAGCATGCTGGACTTACAGAAATCCCTGACCTATTTTACCACGTCCCTGCGCAGCAACTACATGGTGACGGAAAAACTGCTGCGGTTGCGCACCACGGCCCAGACACAGCAGCTGATCAAGCTGTACGAAGAGGACGAAGACCTGCTGGACGATGTCATCGTAGAATATAAGCAGGCCATTGAAATGGTTGAGATGTACAGCCACATTTTGCAAAGCATGATGGAAGTGTTCGCCTCCATCATCAGCAATAACCTGAACCTGGTGATGCGGTTTCTGGCTTCAGTCACCATCATCCTGTCCATCCCCACGCTGATTTCAGGCCTGTGGGGCATGAACGTGCCGGTTCCGTTTGCCGAGGTAGCCTCCGGCTTCTTTATCGTCTTCGGCATAACCTGTCTGGTGAGCCTGCTGGCCGGCTTCTGGCTGTGGAAAAAGCATATGTTCTGAATGGAACGGACAAACAAAAAGGCAGTTCCCGAAACAGGGAGCTGCCTGATTTTTTATTTCTGCTGTTTGTCTGCGCCGCCACAGGGCGCAGATCACGTTTGGCTTTACAACCCAGCACGGATACGATTATTTCACGATCAGTACCGGAATGTTGGCGTACTGGGAAATCTTGGTGCTTACGCTGCCCAGGAAAAATTCCGCAATGCCGGAAAGCCCGCGGCTTCCCAATACGATGGCGTCTGCCTTTTCCGCTTTGGCAATGGTCAGGATCCGTTCCGACGGATGTCCCAGTTCAATTTTATATTCCGCCTTGCCGGTAAAACCGCTGGCATCCACTCTGTCTCTGGCGCGGGCCAGCACTTCCCGTCCTACTTCTTCCAAATCCGCATTGCTCTGGCTGATGATATTGTGATCCAGCGGAACCGCCAGCAGCGCCGCATTGTTATAGGGCTGGATGACCGTCATCACCAGCAGTTCCCCTTCGAATTTACAGGCCAGCGCAGCAGCCTGCTCTAACGCGCGCCATGCGCTTTCCGAACCGTCAACAGGTACCACGATTTTTTTAAACATAGCACGTTCCTCCTTACTTTTCTTTCGGTTTGCCATGCTTACGCTGTTCGCGCTCCGCCGCCCGTTTTTCCCGGGCCTCGCGGATCCGTCTGGACTTGGAACTTTCCCTCCGCTGGAAATCCGATTCCGGTTTTGCCTGAGGCTCAATATACGTGCCGTGATCGCCAAACCGGTAATACAGAACATACCCGATGATCAGCGCAATAGGAAGGAAGCCCACCAGATACCGCCACTTTCCTGCCGTAAGGACCAGAAAGTTATAGCCCAACGCGATAACGGGAATTAAAATGTAACTCAGGATCCTTGCCTTCTGCGAACCCCGGCCGAAGAAACGGACGATAGCCACCCAGACAATGACACCAACAGCAAAGCTGACAAATGACATGAACAACAAAAACAGGAATATCTCAAAATTCAACTTACAAAACCCCCAACTGCTGTATCGTTACAGCTTTTTAGTCACTGGCAAAACCCGAAGCAGTTCCCTGCACGGGTTTTATAAAACGCTGATAAGAATCTGTCTCTTACAGAAAAATACAGCTGCTTACTTACACATCAAATTTTTTGGTTTCATCGCCTAACGGTTTATCCTTATCCGGATTTTTCTTGAACAGGTCGATATTTTCTTTCGCATATTTGGACGCGTCTTCGTAAACTTTTTTGAAGGCGCTCATGTCTTTCGGCTTGCCGGCCTTGATCCATTCCATCACCACGCGGCCCAGACCGTATGTCATGCCGATGGCCAGGGGGATCTGCAGCGGGGCGAAGGGGATCAGGGTGGCCAGCTTGCCGCCGGCAAATACCGTGCCCATGGAACCCAGCAGGCTAACCGCAGCTTTTTCCGTAATTTTTTCTTCATACACGGAACCGATCTTCATAATCATGTAAATATCATTGGCAACGGTGGAAAGTGTGCCGAGACCGGGAACCACTACGATTACGCCGGCCCGGGCCGCCGCCCATTTGCACAGGGAAAGAGCTTCTTCCTCGCGGTCTTTATCATCGATTACCGTAATTTTCTCATCTGCCATAATGTTTCCTCCATTACATCTGCTACATCTGCTATTAAAAAATCAAACAACACAGTTCGGAACGGCAGCGAAGCAGCGCAATACCTGACCAGGATGGCAGGCCCGCGGGCACGCCGCCGGATTATCCGAATCAATTATATACTATGTGACTGTCCTTGGCAAGAAAGCACGTCAGGCAACACACTTTTTTCACAACCTCAGGATTCAGAAGCACGGATTCATTCGCCGGTTCATACGTCCGGTTTGCCCATGACAGGCAATGACGGCCTGCCGAGCAATACGCCGCTGTCCTCAAGATACTTTGTACGCAATGCCGTCAGGGGCACAATCACAGCTAAAAAATGTTTCTCCCCGTTTTTTTCCAGGAAAGGATAGAGCAGTTCCAGGTTTTCCATTGTATCCACAATTTCAATGATTAGCGGCAAATTGTAACTCCCGCTGAAAAAAATGGGGACCGCGCGGCCGTCATTCCCCCGGACCTGCCTTCCGTAGCCTGCATCGGCCCGGACCATGGTACCGCCCCCCAGACCGAGACGGCGCGCCTCTTTAAACACCGCCTTGAAAAACGGTTCGTCGCCGCACTGTACATCTTCCGCAGTAAAAATCTTTAATTCATAAAGCTTGACAAAATTCATACGAGCCACCTCTTTCGACCCCAATATAAAGGAAACAGAATACAATACAACCTTACCCGTTGCCACTGTATAATTTATTATAGCATGTTATCCGGCGGCATGTAAGTATTTTATTTGCATAATATCGGCAGATAGAGTAAAATTATATGGTAACTTCTTATAAAAATGGCAATTGTTATCTCGTTAAGCACGCTGCGAACCGGAAGCCGTTCCCAGGGGAACCCTGTTTCTGTTTCCCTGCCCGTCTTCCCGTAACGCAACTGCGCACAAGCGGAGGAACACGTATGTTATACCTGGCCTGGGATATTGACGGCACGTTATTACTGACCAACCGCGCCGGTTACGACGCGCTGCAGGAAGCCATCTGTGATTATTTCTTCAGAAAAGAGCCCTATGAATTCAAGCATACGCTGGCAGGCTGTACCGATTCGTCCATCATCAAGGAAATCGTTACGGATATCAAGGGCCATTGTACCAGCGGCTGGGCCGCGTCGCTGATGCTGAAATACGAGATGTACCTGAAAAGTAACCTGAAACTGCATAAAGGGTATCTGATGCCCAATGTGGAAAAAACGCTCCGGTATCTCAGCGAAAACGCGCCGGAGATCACGAACCTGCTGCTGACAGGCAACACCGCGAACGGCGCCCGGGACAAAGTAGCGGAGTACGGTATTGCCCGGTATTTTGATTTCCGCCACAGTTCCTACGGCGACCTGGCAGAAGAACGGGACGAGGTAGCAAAGATTTTATATACGCGCCTGTTGGCTGACGGACTGGTAAAGGCCGGCGAAACCGATTCGATCCTCATTATCGGCGACACGCCCAACGACGCAAAATGCGCGGCGGCCATTGGCGCCCGGTGCGTCATCGTGTTGGCTGGCAGCGAATTTAAAAAGGAAGATTTCAACGACTGTCCCCCGTGGAAAATGTGGGACAAACTGCCTGACGACCCGGCTGATTTTGTCAGGGAAATCAGCGAAGCGTAACCGGGCCTGTATGTTAGATGAAACGTTCACGACTCACATCATTGTTTTATATGATTCAGCGATGGTAATTTCCAAAAGCAGATTGCCGGGCCTGAATCGCATGTTTATAATTTTGAGGCAACTATGAAATACTTAAATTTTTTGCTTTCAGCCATAACGTTCCCTCTGTTGTTAGGGTTCGCGTTCCAGCCTGCGGCGGAAGCTTACAGCGCTTCTGATGTAGCGGCTGTGACCGGGGGACAGAACTGTCCCAATGCGGATTTACGCGGCGCCGACCTCAGCGGCGCCGACCTGACGGGACTGGATTTAACCGCCGCCAATCTGCAAAACGCCAACCTGACGGGAGCCAGACTGGAGCGGGCCATTCTGAACCAGGCCAGCTTGCAGGGCTGCAACCTGAAACGAGCCGTTTTTTCCGAGGCCCAGTTGACCGATACCAATTTGCAAAAAGTGGACGCGCCCTATGCCTATTTCGGCCACGCCGTCATGAAAAACGCGGACCTGTCCGGCGGCAATTTTTTCCGCGCCGACTTCCGCGGCGCCACGCTGACCGGCCTGACAGCTTTTTCCGGAAATTTCCAGGAGGCCACCTTCGACAAAGCCGATCTGCGCAGGACGGATTTCACTTTTGCCAATCTGGCATACGGATGGTTTTTCCAGAGCGATCTGTCGGACAGCATCCTGACCGGAGCCAATCTGTATGAAATCAACGGAACCGGCCTCAAGGCGCAGCACGCAAACTTTTCCAGCGCCAAGATGGGAAAGGCCCGGCTGGCCAACGGGGATTTTACGGAAGCCGTGTTTGAAAACGCCATGCTGGACAAGGCAAATCTAAAAGGCGCCGTCCTGAAAAATACGGTCTGGGGTACAGCGTTTAAAGAGCATGCGGAGTTCTGACGCAACCGGAATTCGGCAGCAGATAATATATTTTTTCAGACAAAACAGTTTTTTATGAGGGGAATCCGGGGAAACGCTGATGGATTATCAGGCACGCCCGCTTATCATTTTTGCGGCGGTTTTCCTCAGTGCTTTCTTACAAATTAACGTAGGAGGAATATGACATTGAACATCAACAAACAACGTGTACTGGACGAATTTTATGAACTGATTAAAATTCCCTGCCCTTCTCTGGGCGAACGGGAAGTAGCCGATTTGCTGAAAAAACGGCTGGAAGAATTAGGCGGCAAGGTGACGGAAGACATGCAGGCTGCCAAAGCCCTGAACGGCACGGCAGGCAATCTCGTGGCGGATTTTAAGGGCACGGTGGCGGGCGCGCCCCGCATTTTGCTGAATGCCCACATGGACTGCGTCAATCCCTGTGCCGGTATCAAACCCCACATCGAAGACGGCGTCATCAAATCCGACGGTACCACCATTTTAGGCGGCGACGACAAGGGCGGCGTGGTAGCCATTCTGGAAGCCCTGCGCTGCCTGAAAGAACAGAACCTGCCCCACGGCGATATCCAGGTAGTCTTCTCCGTCAGCGAGGAACAGGGCTGCGCCGGCGCGAAGAACCTGGATACCAGCCTGCTGCATTCCGATATCGGGTACGCGCTGGACTCCAGCGGACGCCCCGGTAAAATCATTTTCGCGGCTCCCGGCCAGAACAAAATTTTTACCAAAGTCCACGGCAAAACCGCTCATGGCGGCGTAGCGCCGGAAAAAGGCATCAACGCCATTAAGAAAGCGGCGGAGATTTTAATGGACGTGCCTACCAGCCGCATCGATGAAGAAACCACCTGCAATATCGGCATCATCCACGGCGGTTCCGCTACCAACATTGTGCCGGATCTGGTAGAGATTGCCATGGACTGCCGCAGCCGTAATCCGGAAAAGCTGGAAAAACTCACGGCCGACATTGTGGCGGCCTACAAAAAGGGCGGCGAAAAAGCCGGCGTGCCGGTTGACGTGGAAGTGAAACCTTCCTACAAACCCTACTGCCTTGCCAAAGACAGCAAAGTCATCCAGCTGGCAGCCAAAGCAGCAGAAAATCTGGGGTTAACCGTAGACATCACCGCCACCGGCGGCGGCAGCGACAGCAGCCACTTCAACGGCTTCGGTATCCCCTGCACCGTGCTGGGTACCGGTATGACCAATGTGCATACCGTAGACGAAATTTTGCTGGAAGAAGATCTGTACATGACCTGCCAGTGGGCGCTGGACATCCTCTGCCTGGCAGCAAAAGAGTAAGAGTCAGGAGGTATTTTTTATGGCATTAGTTATTTCATTTCTTGTTACATTCTGGGTTGCGTACCTGATTTACAAAAAGTACAAACCCCAGCCGGTTTTGGTAGTGGGCGGTTTCATCCTTATGTACACCGCCGTCATCTTCGGATACGGACAGATCCTGGCGCCTAAAGCCAGCACCGGATCCATCCTGTTTGATACGTTCCAGTTCATGAGCCAGACCTTATCGTCCCGGGCCGCCAAACTGGGCCTGAACATCATGTGCGTAGGCGCTTTCGCCAAGTACATGGATAAGATCGGCGCCTCCCGCGCTCTGGTTCGCATGACCATCAAACCGTTATTGAAACTGAAATCTCCCTACCTGGTACTGTCCCTGAGCTGGGTGCTAGGCCTGTGCATCGGCCTGTGCATCAACTCCGCCTCCGGTCTGGCCATGCTGCTGATGGTTACGGTATTCCCCATCCTCATCGGTCTGGGCGTAAGCCGTCTGGCCGCCACCGCAGCCGTAGCTTCCACCCTTTGCTTTGACTGGAGCCCCAGCGATACCGGTACCATCCTGTCCGCGGAACACGCCGGCCTGGACCCCGTTATCTACTGGACCAATTATCAGGTTCCCATCGTTATCGTCGCCTTCTTCGTAGTCGGCACTTTGTTCTTCTTCTCACAAAAATATCTGGATAAACGCGACGGCCACGTAGTGGTTCCCATGGATGTGGACCATTCTAAATCCGACGACCCCTCCGACAACGCGCCGGCCATTTACGCCCTGCTCCCTATCGTGCCGCTGGCCCTGATTTTAAGTTTCAGCCCCCTGTGGATCACCTGGATCAAAGTAAACATCATCAACGCCATGATGATCGGCCTGGCCGTGGGCATGATTGCGGAATTCATCCGCACCCGCAACCTGAAAACCGTATTTGACGGCGTGCAGGCATTCTTCGACGGCATGGGCATGCAGATGGCCAATGTGGTAACCCTGATCGTAGCCGGTCAGGTCTTTGCCCAGGGCTTAATGAGCATGGGCGTCATCAACACCCTGATCAAAGGCAGCCAGAGCGCAGGCTTCTCCCCCATGATGATGATGGTGGTGATGGTAGCCATTATCGCCGTTTCTTCTATCGTAATGGGTTCCGGCAACGCGCCCTTCTTTGCTTTTGCAGCCCTGACCCCGGCGGTAGCCAAAGCCAGCGGCATCGCGCCGGTGCTGTTCCTGCTGCCGATGCATTTCGCGGCCTCCATCGCCCGTACCTGCTCCCCCATCACCGCGGTTATCGTAGTCGCTTCCGGCATGGGCAATGTTTCTCCCTTTGACCTGATCAAGCGTACCTTCATCCCCATGTGCGGCGCCATGATCGTCAACATTGGCATGACCTTCTTCTATTATTATCGCGGATAATTTCAAAGCAGTAACAGAATAAATTAAGCCGTTACCTGTCATCACGTTTCCGATTTGCTTCGGAACACTGTGATGAACGTAACGGCTTTTTATATTCTGTAAAAATTGTGGAACAGATTCTGTTTTAAATATGGTACCCGTGATATAATTCTAGTGAACAGCTGAATAATATAAAAGAATTCATTTTGAAAGGAGACTTCCCTACGAAAAAAATTCTTTTACTGGTACTGACAATGGTTTTTGCGTTTACCTGCGCCCTGTCGGCGTCTGCCAACCCCTATGGCGGCGTGCCCATCGCCCACACGTTCCCTGCGGGCATGACGCCGGCCGAAACCCTGGAGTATTTCCACCATAAAATTACCGACGGTGAGCCGGGGCTGGCCTGGGACATACTTACCGAAGATTATAAGAACGCGTTCCGAAGCTATGGAAATTTTACAGAAGGTTACCGGACAACCCTCTCCAGCCGGCCCAGCAATATCCGTCAATTGCAGCGGGATGCCGATACCATAGAAGTATTTTACCTGCTGAAGGCGGAAGACCGCGAAGACGACAATCAGATCGTTGTGCAGACCTTTGAATGCTCTGCCATTATGAAACGGGTGTACGGTTCCTGGAAGATCGACAGCGGAACCGGAAAACGGTTAAGCCGCGTTGTGCTGAATTCCCGTGAAACGGCCCGGGCCGTCCTAATGGGTTACCATGAATGTATCACCAACAAAGAATTTCGACGGGCCTGGAGTTTTTTAGGTGATGGCTACAAAAAATCCTTTGGCAGTTTTTCCGCATTCTGTAACGGATTCACCACAACGGTAAGCAGCGTGATCACCGATACGGTGAACGTGGCCGACGGTCCTGATATGCTCACCATCCAATACACGCTGACGGCAAAAGACGCAACGCCGGAATCCAATGTTGTCCAGATTTTTAAAGGTACGGCGAATCTGGAAGTCGTGCCGGGCCGCGGCTGGATCATCTTCTCTGCCGAAAACAAACTGGAAAGCCGTTATTTCCCGCCTAAGTGGTGATCCGGCGGCGCCATCATCCGTTCCGGATCGTGCTTCGCCAAATACCCAAAGTACAGGAAGAAACCGAGGCACACCAGCATGAACCCGGCGCTGGTAGCCTGGGCGCTGGTAAATCCGAAGAGCCAGGGTTCCGCGTAATCGCCCCGCAGAAATTCCAGACAGAAACGTTCCAGCGAATACAGGAAACCGTAGAGACATAACGCCTGCCCTTTGGCATGGGGAAACGCGCGGAACACCAGCAGCAGCGCAAACACTACCACATCAAGCTGGCCCTCCCACACTTCCGCAGGCCATAAAGGCTGGGTTCCGTACGTGGCACGGGCCAGGGTCCCCTCGGGGTAAATAATACCAAAGTCGCCGCCGGTAGGCGCGCCGAAGGCATCCCCGTTCATCAGATTGGCCATACGGCCTACCGCCTGTCCCAAGATCATGGCCGGACAAACGATATCCGCCAGCGCCAGCCAGTCGATCTTGTGCAGCTTGCAATACACAATACCGGTAAGCAAACCGCCCAGCATGCCTCCCTGGACCGCCATCCCCCCCTGCCACACAAAGGGAATCTCCAGCAGGTGATTCTGGTAATAACTCCAGTCAAAGAAAAAAACATCCCAGAGGCGGGCGCCGATCAGTCCGGCAAAGCCGCCGTAAATACCGATATCCAGAACGTGCTCATGCCAGCGGCCGTCCTGCCGCGCCAGAAAATATGCCGTGCCGGTGGCCAGAAAAATTGCAAGGGTGAGCATCAGCCCGTACATGCGTATGGGGAAATCGCCTATATGAAATAAATACTGGTGCATCGTGTTATCTCCGTTCTATAGGTTACTATGCATATGATTTGAATTAGGGAGACGCTGATTCCTTCGTCTCCTTAACACACTCCTATTATATCATTCCGCCGGATCATTTTACAGTGAATTATAAAGGAAATACTGATTCATTCGTCTGTACGCTGACCGGTGCTTTTGTAACTGACTGCGTCACTGTCCCGCAACGCAGTTACGCCCGCTTCCCTGCCTGTCAGAACCGGGAAACAGCGAAACCCTCCTACAGTTTTATCGCAATCAGATACAGAACCGCGCAATACGCTATGACAAAAAGGCACTCCCCCACCGAGCCCACTTTGAACAGGCGGGGCAGCACCGTCATCCGTTTGGTGGGATACAGCACCGGTACCGGTCCGCAGACGGCGTCTTCCAGTATATGGAGCATTCCCCCGGCGGCAAACCAGAAAAGGAACCGCCGCATCATCGGTATGAGGCCCGCCTGCCACATCTGTACCCCGGTCACAGACAACACGTCCGGCGTCCAGAAAAAGGCCAGCGCTGCCACATACAGTACAAACCAGTGGGAACAGGAACGATGCGCGGACTGCCAGAACAAGCCTTCCGACTTGTCCGGAAACAGACTGCCAAGCATGGCGCTGCCGGCGATGAATACGTTATGGGTCGCCACATACAGTGTGGCAAAGGTAACAATGCTGTGTGATACTCCGGTCACTGTGCTTTCCTTTCCGTTCTTTCCGGTTAATCCGTTCAGAACCCTGCTCCAACGGCAAAGTTTATCGTTTTGAAACCAGCGCTTATCATTTTGAAACAGTTGTTCGTTTTTATTATAGCACGTTTTTTATAAATGAAAAGCGAACAGAACAAAAAACTTTCCATTCGTTCCCGCCTCATTCAAGTTCCCGAAAGAAAAACAGAACCATACCGCCGCGCTTAAGGAGACGCTGATAAAAAACTTTTAAGAAAATGTAAAAAAACTATTGACATTTTCTTACTATTGCGCTATCATAAACAAGTACTCACTCCGGGATGGTGTAATGGTAGCACAGGAGATTCTGGATCTTCTTGTCTGGGTTCGAGCCCTAGTCCCGGAGCCATTTTTTTATCTGAAAAAATTTGCCGATATGGTTTTCACTTTTGGCAGATTTGTAGTATAATAGTTACGTAATCTCACGGCGCCATGGTCAAGAGGTCAAGACGTCGCCCTCTCAAGGCGAAATCATGGGTTCAATTCCCATTGGCGCTGCCACAAAAAATAACTCCGTTATCTGAAAAGGTAACGGAGTTTTTTATTTTATGACCTTACCAAAACCCGGATTCATTCCCCGGCACGCCGGCCGACGCCTGCGCGACTGACGGCGTTACTGTCTCTTTAGCAGTTCTGCTGCGGTTTCGGCAGCCCTGCATCCATGCTGCCGCTGCGGAATCCTGCCAGGTCCAGCGTAATGTAATTGTAGCCCAGTTCCTTAAAACGGGCAACAATTTTGTTGCGGGTATTCACCTGCGCCATCAGGGTGATTTGGGACGGTTCCACTTCAATGCGCGCCAGAGTTCCGTAACTGCGCACCCGGATATGGGTAAAGCCCAGCTTCGCCAGGAAATCTTCTGCCTGTTCGACCCGGGCCAGCTTTTCCGGCGTAATGGGCTCTCCGTACTGGATACGGGTCGCAAGACAGGCATATGACGGTTTGGACGCCGTAAAGAGTCCCATGTCCCGGCTCAGTTTACGAATCTCGTCTTTACTGAGGCCTGCCTCCCTCAACGGGCTCCGGATGCCTAATTCAGCCAGCGCCTTTGACCCCGGACGGTATTCTTTCACGTCATCCGCGTTGCTGCCGTCCACCACATTAGTAAATCCGTCTTCTGCCACATACGACTGAATCGCGCTGAAGATAGCCTTTTTACAATAATAGCAACGTTCCGGTCCGTTAGCCACAAATTCAGGAATGCTCATCTGGTCAAAATCCAGATAGCGGTGCTTCACGCCCATACGCTGGGCAAAGCGCTGGGCATCGTCCTTTTCATGCTCTGCATAGCTTATGGAGGTCGCCGTCACCGCAATCAGCTTTACATGATACATCCGCGCCGCCACGGCCAGCAGCAGGGCGGAGTCGACGCCGCCGCTGAAAGCAACGGCCACGTTGCCCATCTCTTCTAATATATTTTCCAGTTTTTTTCGTTTGTTTTCCAGTTCATTCATCAGGAAACCTCCCGAATTACAACAGCATATTTTTTTACCGAGTCATAACAAATTGTTTGATTCGGAAACCAGATCATGGTAATTTATCTGCCACTCATTTCAAGATACTCTTCAGAAAACTCTTGAGCCGTTCATTTTTCGGATGTCCGAATATTTCTTCCGGCGCCCCCTGCTCCTGGATGTATCCGTCGGCCATAAAGAGCACTTTTGTCGCCACTTCCCGGGCAAACCCCATCTCGTGGGTCACCACAACCATGGTCATATGCTCTTCTGCCAGGCTGCGCATGGTTCGCAGCACTTCGCCGGTCAGTTCCGGATCCAGGGAAGATGTGGGTTCGTCAAAGAGCATGATATCCGGATTCATGCAAAGGGCCCGGGCTATAGCCACACGCTGTTGCTGCCCGCCAGACAGGCGCAGGGGATACTGGTCCCGTTTATCCAGCAGGCCAACCTTTTCCAGCAGGGCTTCCGCTTCTTTCTGCACTTCCGCCGGATTCCGTTTCTGCACATGCACCGGTGCTTCCAGCAGGTTCTCCAGCACCGTCATGTGGGGAAACAGGTTAAACTGCTGGAACACCATGCCCATTTTGCAGGCAATCCGAGAGGAATTTCCGGCATAATTCACGTTTCCCTTTTCGTCCGTGCTCACCAGCGTTTCCCCATCGACTAAAATGGTTCCCCCGTTGATGGTTTCCAGTTTGTTCAGACAGCGGAGAAAGGTGCTCTTGCCGCCGCCGGAAGGCCCGATGATGGCAACGACTTCCCCTTCGTCCACGGTCATGTCAATGCCTTTCAGCACTTCCAGCTCATCAAATTTTTTACAAACGTTCCTTGCTTCTATCTTACGCATAATCTCTCAGTCCCATCTTGCGAAATGCTTTTCCAGTTTGTTAAACCCGTAAGTAAGAATCATGCTCATCACCAGATAAAACACTGCGGCAACTACGAAAGGCATGATGTTGAAGTCCCGCTGTACCAGGTTCCGGGTGGTGCGCAGCAGATCATTCATGGCCAGCACGTAGATTAAGGATGTATCCTTTACCAGAGTAATGGTCTCATTGCTGACCGGAGGCAGAATAATTTTAAAGACCTGGGGCAGAATGATCCGCTTCATAGTCTGCACATAATTCATGCCCAGGGTTTTGGCCGCTTCATACTGTCCTTTGGGGATTGCCTGGATACCGGCGCGGAAAATTTCACAGAAATAAGCGCCGTAGTTCAGCACAAAGGCCAGCACCGCCGCCGGAAAATCATCCAGGCGGATGCCGATGACCGGGATAAAGGGCAGGCCGAAATACACAAACAGAAGCTGCAGCATCAGGGGCGTGCCGCGCAGCACATACACATAGGCCGCCACCACGTTGCGCAGTATCTTAAAAGACGAAACCCTGCAGAACGCAAGAAGGATGCCCAGGGGAATCGCCAGCACAATTGTAATAAAGAAAAGCCGTAAGGTGTCTACGGTCCCCAGCAGCATCTGGGGAATAATTGAAATGATATAGTCCATAAAATGCTCCGTTATTTCAGGAACGGCTGCTGCTTCAGCCTGCATAACAGCAGAAGAGAAAATCAGCGGCTCCTTAACGCACGCAAAGGCCGGTGGTACAAACCATCGGCCTTGCTGTTATTTTCTTTAAGATAGATGTAACAACAACGTAAGCTGCCTGCATGAACCGGTCCGATTCACAGGTTTGCGCAGCCTTCCGTTGCCGACGGATTATTTTTTATCCTCGTAGCGGGTGATGTCCGTACCGAACCACTGCATGGAGATCTTCTTGCAGGTACCGTCTTTCTTCATTTCGTCCAGAATTTTGTCGATGCGGGCCGCAAATTCCTTGTCGTCCTTGCGGAAACCAACGCCTACAACTTCTTTGCCCAGGTCTTCTTTCAGCACTTTGTATTTGCCGGGCGCCTTCTTCATGTAGTAACGGACCAGGATTTCGTCCACAACAACCGCATCCAGACGTTTGGAGTCAATGTCCAGGAATGCTGCAGCGAAGTCAGGATATTTTTTGTATTCTTTCAGGCCTTTGTGCAGATCAGCGTACTTGCCGTCCAGCAGATAGCTGCCGGTGGAATCGTCCTGCACGCCGACGGTTTTGCCTTTCAAATCAGCCAGCGTCTCGACTTTGGAATCGACGGGCACAGCCACAACCTGGCAGTTGTTGATGTAGGGTTTGGAGAACTGGATCACTTTTTCACGTTCCGGGTTGATGGTGAAGCAGTTCCAGATGGCGTCGATACGCTTGCCGTTCAGTTCGGCTTCCTTGGCGCTCCAGTCAATGGGTTTGAAAGTAACTTCCATGCCCGCGCGTTTGCAGGCTTCCCTTGCCAGATCGATGTCGAAGCCGACAATTTCATTTTTCTCGTTGCGGAACCCCATAGGAGCAAAGTTATCGTCCAGGCCGATAACCATCTTTTTCGGACCGCTGTTCCCACAGCCCACAACCATAAGCATCATCATTATGGAAAATAATACCAGACAAATCTTTTTCACGATGGAAAACCCCTTCCTCATATTTATGGTATGTTAATTATACTTTATCTTGCTAAATTTGTAAAGGGCTAAAACAGGATCTGCAAGCATAAGATTATGCCGCAAGGGCAAGGCATAAGCAAACCATCGGCAACGATTGCGTCATTCCATGAGATGAAATGAGCCGTCGTGGCGAGGCTGTTTGAGGGACGAAGTCCCGAGTTCTGAAGCCACAGGCGAATAAATCCATGGAATAGCAGTCATTGACGGGTTTGTGTTGCCTTGTCCTTGCCGGAATATTTTATAGCTTGCTAAATTCCTTTTTATATATCTTATCTATCCTTCTTTATCACTGAGTTCCAGCCAGCGTTCCGTCAGCGTTTCCAGTTCCTTTTCCACCCGGTTTAAGTCGTCAGATAATTGCGCTATTTTTTCATAGTCGTTACCGGCCAGGGTTATTTCCCGGGAAATCATTTTGCTTTCCGCTTCTTTTCCTGCTATGGTTTCTTCCAGTTTTTCCAGTTCAATTTTTTCACTGAACGTAAGGCCGGCAGATTTGTTTTCGGTTTCTTTTTCACCCGTTCCATCCGCTTCAGCCTGTTCTCTTTTTGCACCGTCACCGGAACCGGCAGTCCGATTCTTCTCAGCCGGTTTCTTTTTGTTTTGCGAATTTTTCTGCAGCACTTCGCCGGAACCTTTCATTTCTTCCTGCTCCAGCGCCTCCAGCAGCCTGCTTCTTTCATAATCGCTGTAGCCGCCGGGATACTGCCGCAGCACACCGCCTGCCTCAACGGCAAAGATTCGTCTGGCAAAGCGGTCCAGGAAGTACCGGTCATGGGACACGGCAATCACAGCCCCCGCAAAGGTATCCAGATACTCTTCCAGTACCGAAAGCGTAGGGATATCCAGGTCGTTGGTAGGTTCGTCCAGCAGCAGCACGTTCGGCGCTTCCATCAGAATGCGCAGCAGGTACAGCCTACGCTGTTCCCCGCCGCTGAGCTTGCTGATGGGCACCCACTGCAGTTCCGGCGGGAACAGGAACCGTTCCAGCATCATGGCCGCGCTGATATAAGTCCCGTCTGCCGCCAGCACATAATTTCCCGCGTCCCGTATGTATTCCAGCACACGTTCCCTGGTGTCGGGGAACTCACTGTGCTGGGAAAAATAGCCAATCTTTACCGTCTGTCCGATGGTTACCGTGCCGCTGTCCGGCTGCAGGCGTCCTGCAATGATATCCATCAGGGTGGTCTTCCCTGCGCCGTTGGGACCGATGATCCCCACCCGGTCATCCCGCAGCAGGATATAACTGAAATCGTGGATGTATTCAATCCCGTTATAAAAACAGGAAATGTGTTCCAGTTCCACCACCGTCTTGCCAAGGCGGGTCGCCGCGGAAGTGATTTCCAGTTCCTGCCGGTTCACCTTTTCTTTGGCAGCCGCTTCGATTTCCGCAAACCGTTCCACCCGGTCTTTCTTTTTTGTTCGGCGGGCTTCCGCGCCCCGGCTGATCCAGGCAAGCTCCCGCCGGTAAATATTCTGCAGCTTACGGGCCGCCGCGCTTTCCAGTTCCCTCCGCTCCGCTCGTTTTTGCAGGAATCCGCTGTAGTTGGCCGTGTACAGATAGGCAGTGCCGTTATCCAGTTCCAGCGTGCGGTTGATGACGCGGTCGAAGAAATACCGGTCGTGGGTCACCATCAGCAACGCGCCTTTGCGTTTCTGCAGCTGTCCCTCCAGCCAGGCAACGGTTTCATTGTCCATGTGGTTCGTCGGTTCGTCCAGGATCAACAAGTCGGAGGGACGCACCAGCACGCCGGCCAGAGCCACCCGTTTGCGCTGCCCGCCGGACAGAGTCTTCATCTTCTGATTAAAATCCGTAATTCCCAAACGGTTTAATACAGCCTTTGCCTCGCTTTCCAGCTGCCAGGCAAAATGCTGGTCCATCTGCTGCTGCACTTCCAGCAGTTTCCGCTGCATCGTCGCATCATCCGGATGCAGCGCCGTTTCATCTAACACGGTTTCATAGCTCCGCAACAGTTTCATCATGGGAGAATCGCCCCGGAAAATCTGCCCGATCACCGTAGCTTCGGGTTCAAAAGGAGGGTCCTGGGACAGATATTCCATGACGCAGGTACCGTTCGGGATAATCTTTCCCGGTTCGCCCGTTTCCGGGTCCTTGCCCCCGTCCAGTTCCGCAATATGCCGCAGCAATGTGGATTTCCCTGTGCCGTTGATACCGATGAGGCCGATTTTATCTCCGGTTTCAATATTGAAATTTACATTTTTAAAAAGCGTCCGTTCCCCATAACTGTGGGCCAGATTCTCAATCGAAAGAAGTAACATAGATCCGCCTTTTTATAAAAGAAGCCTGCTGTATTACAAGCAGGCTGATACTATATTGTACCGAAAACTGTATAATACCTGTCAGAAAATACTTATTCTTCAAACCGGCCTTTCATTAATATTTTTCCGTTGAGCATCGCCGTCCTGCCTTTGGCAAACAGGCTGTTAATATCCAGATTCTCATCCAGTACCAGAAGGTCTGCGTCTGCGCCCGCCGCGATGCAGCCCTTTATGCCCTCTTTGGCAATCAGCTTCGCAGGCGTGGAGGTAAGCAATTTAATAACTTCTTCCAGCGGCATACCCATTTCCACCAGCAGTTTGACCGTCCTGTGCAGGTACTTGGGCGATGCATAGGTGTAACCGATGCATTCGCCGCAGCTGTCAAATTTGGGCTGGCTGCCAAACGCATCGGAAGACATGGTCACATGATCCGTGGTAACCCCGTCCATGTGCAACAGTTCATAAAGCAGTTTCGCACTATTCACGACCTCTTTTTCATCGGATCCCGCCGTGCAGTCCATGTAACCGCCCATGCGAACCAAGCGCGCGCCGTCTTCAATCAGTTCGGGGCAGCGCAGCATATGGGTTGGCAGGAAATGCTTCGGAGGCAGGTCGCTCTTTTCCAGTGCGTCAAACAACGGGTTCAGACGTCCCTTGCCACTGCCCATGTGCATGGTCACAAGGCCGGCCGTGCCGCTGATCATGCCCGCCCGGCGTGTCTGCACGCCCAGAGCGATCAGTTCATCCGCACCGGGATTGGAACTGCGGTGATCGGAAACGGCAACTTTTACACCAATCATGGGGGTAAGCATTACGATATCTTTTTCAACACTGCCCAGCAGGGTTTTGGGCGGATACATATAACTGCTGGTCAAAGTATAGACCGTCATACCTTCTTCGGTCAGCGCCCGCGCTTTGGCTACCAGCGCTTCAATGCTGCGGGTAATACCGTCTGTACCCAGCAGGCCTATACAGGTGGTGATGCCGTTTTGGAAGAAAATGCTCAGACAGGAAGAGGGCACGCTGGAAGAAAAGCCCTGTTCGCCGCCGCCGCCGCAGATATGTACATGCATATCAATATAACCAGGCAGCAGTTTTTTACCTGCCAGATCAAACACTTCCACATCAGGCAGCCCTTCATATCCGTCAATTCTGTCATCAATACGGCAAATCTTATCGCCAACCACCAGCACATCTTTTTTCCCCAGGAACGCAGGAGCATATACTTGCGCATTCTTTAACAGCTTGATCATTAGCTTTTCCTCCTTGTAACTGAACTGATAAAACTATTTGTTCGCACATGGCTTTATTAATTTGATTATATCATACAATCGCAAATAACCGAAAGGGCGCAATGCAGCTTTTCTTTTTCGTCTTGCGTTACTGTTAAAGTTTTACAGTTTTATTGTCTCCGGAAAAATTCTGTAACAACAATTACACATTTAATTTGTGTACCTCGTACAAAAAGCATTGTAAATATGACGGGACCAATGTTATAATATCTCAACCGGTACCTGTTACCAAAGATGGTTCCTTTCCGACAGGCAGAGGCAAATCTTCTTTTCGGTCGTTTCCGCGTGCCGGCAAAAATATAAAGGAGGAATCTCATTATGGACGAGAAAAAAAATGTCCAGGTAACAGAAGAAGAACCAATCAAATGGTACAGCTATGTAGCCCTGATCTTTGCCATCGTGTTCTTCTCCGGTGTGCTGGCAACCAGCAAAGAGTGGTACAGCGTTTTTGATTTTACCGTGTTAAACGGCACCTTCGGCAAAATTGCCGCTGCCAACGGCAAAGCCCTCACCTTCCGTGGCGCGGGCGGTAACGGCTGTCAGGATGGCTTCGCCTTTGCGTTGTCCCTGCTGCCTGCAGTTATTTTTGCGTTAGGCGTGGTAAATGTGGTAGAAGGCCTGGGCGGCCTGCGCGCAGCGCAGAAACTGCTGTCCCCCCTGCTGCGCCCCCTGCTGGGCATCCCCGGTGCCTGCGGCCTGGGCATGATCACCAGCTACCAGAGCACTGACGCCGGTGCCGGTATGATCAAATCCATGTACGAATCCGGCATCATCAACGACGACGAAAAGACCATCTTCGCCATGTACCAGTTCTCCGGCGACGGCACCATCACCAACTTCTTCTCTTCCGGCGCCGCGCTGTTCAGTATCCTGGTCACTCCCATCATCGTTCCCTTCGCCGTAATTATGATCTTTAAATTTGTCGGCGCCAACCTGATCCGCATGTATATCAAGTTCCTGAACAAGAAGAACAAAGTGAAGGAGGCGGCATGATGGCTGAAAAGAAAAAAGATAAAAACATTATTGACCTTTTCATAGAAGGCTGTCGCAAAGGCTGGGACACCGGTATCCGTAACATGATGCCCAATGTTATCATGGCCTTTGTCCTGATTAAAGCATTGAACGTAACAGGTCTTTTAAAGATGCTGGGCGTTGTGTTCGCCCCTGTTATGGCCCTGTGGGGCCTGCCCGGTGAAGCGATCACCGTTTTGGTTTCCGCTCTCATGTCCATGGGCGGCGCGATTGGTGCTGCGGCCAGTCTTATGAGCTCCGGCGCCATGACTGCCAAAGATGTCACCGTCGTAATGCCCGCCATTTACCTGATGGGTTCCCTGGTACAGTATCTGGGCCGCTGCCTGGGAACGTCGGAAGTTGATTCCAAATATTATGGCATCATGTTTGCGATCGCGATTGCCAATGCACTGATGGCCATGTGGGTCATGAAGATTGTTGTCGCGATGTTCTGATTTAACTCATAAGTTGGGCTTTCCTTTCACGATGCCCAACTTATTTTCCTTTAGTGAAGCGAATCTGTTTTACTGTAACCTTTTTTATGAACGAATTATGTAACCCCAGCTACAACAGCGGATTGGAGAATAACATGACAGCATACAACATGGAACAATATATGAAAGACCTGGAATACCTTGTCAACATTGACTGCAACGCCCATAATTTTGCGGGCATCGATAAAGTAGCAGCGTATCTGGCCAAAGACTTTACCGGCCCCATGTGGCGGGTAAAACGGGTTGACTGCGGTCCAGACTGTGCAAAACCGCTGGTCATCACCAACACGGATGATACCGACTATGATGTGACCCTCTGCTGCCATATGGACACCGTCTTCCCGGACGGCACCGTGGCCGTACGTCCTTTCTCCGTCAAAGGAGACCGCGCTTACGGACCCGGTGTCAGCGACATGAAATGCTGCTGCCTCCAGGCCACCCACGTTTTAAAAGCTATGGAAGCCGCCGGAAGCTTGAAAGAGCTGAAGGTCTGCCTGGCCTTTAACTCGGAAGAAGAAATCGGCAGCACGCATGTCTTATCCTGGTTCCAGGAACTGGGTTCCCACAGCAAATACTGCCTGGTACTGGAAGCGGCCAGAGCCAGCGGCGCACGGGTACTGGAACGCAAAGGCGTGTGCCATTACCAGGTAAAACTGAAAGGCCGCGCAGCCCATGCAGGCAACGCGCCCCAGGACGGACGCAGCGCCATCAACGAAATGGCTTACTGGGTTCTGCAGCTGGCCGCCCTTACCAACTTTGAAACCGGCATGACGGTAAACACCGGTGTAGTAAAAGGCGGCAGCGGTTACAACAGCGTAGCTGCGGATGCGTTCATGGATATTGACCTGCGGGTGGTGGACAAGGCCCAGATTTCCATTATGGAAGAGGCCTTTGCCAAACTGCAGGAGCATGCCAGAGCGGCAGAAATCGAAACGGAAATTATCGTTGTTTCGAGCATGCCTCCCATGGCCAGCACGCCGGAAACAGCGGGGCTGGTAGAAATTATCGACAACGCCAGCCGCGAATTCGGTCTTTCCACCGAATGGGTCAAAGCCGGTGGCGGCAGCGACGGGAACCATATGGCCGGCGCAGGCGCAACCACGGTTGACGGCATCGGTCCTACCGGCGCAGGCGGACACAGCGAGGCGGAATATCTGGAGCTGAAGTCCGTAGAACCTTCCCTGCACTGCCTGGAAAAGATTTTACTGGATTTGCAGGCCAAGCTGTATAAATAACATACACCGTTCAGGACCAATCGAGTAGGGAAGATTTTCTCTTTCCTCTCACACCACCGTACGTGCCGTTCGGCATACGGCGGTTCAACATAACTTCAAAGCATGACGTACAGTGTAGTAATCAAGACAACTTATCAGTCCTGCCCTCGTAAACACGGA